>CAZKUH010000475.1:0-2460 GCA_964555895.1 uncultured Enterobacterales bacterium | reverse complement strand
CCTATCTTTTTCCCCTTAAGTTGATTCATTTTAGGTAAGGACTCTAAATCACCAGAAAAGAAAAAACCGCTGGAAACCCGATGTATGGGAATGGAAAAATCCGCCCACTTTTCCCGTAATTTACTCTTGAATAATCCTCCGTGGAAATCAACCGTTTTATTTTTAAGCGCTTCGAGATTATTGGCGATTGAATCGGGAATAATTTGTATTGGAATATTATTGGTTTTGGACCAGAGTTGCCAAAATTCAACATAAAGTCCTGTTGGTGTGCCATCTGGCAACAGCATACTGAAAGGAGAATTTTCTTTTATGACGGCAATTTTAAGTGGTTTATTAATTGATTTATTTTCAAATGCCGATAAAACTTGGCTGGTTGAGACCAGGAAAATTAATAAGCCAATGCAAATTTTATTAAATATGTTCATAAGCACTGAAATTTAAGGCATCCTGATGTCATGACAGATTAAAAGTTGTTGAATAACTCAAATGCTGACTATAGCGATATTTCTGCTCGAATCATAGAAAAAACACCATCAGCATAATGGTTAAAACGAGGAAAACGGCTTTGAATGACGATGAAAAATGCAGTTGGTTTAATATTATCGCTTTAGGCCAATCTTTTCATGGAGTAATATACCCATAACCATTCAAGTTCACTGCTGTCCCGTTAACCATGTTGGTTTTAGCTGGCTCCAGTCGTATACAGCTGTATTGGTATTTGTTATTTTGTAAGATATGATAATTAGCATTGCTCTTCAAAGGAGAGAAATCATGCGACTACTTATTACATTTTTGTTAACCCTACTGATAACAGCTTGTGGCTCTGAAACAAAAGAAAGCTCCAAAACGGCGGTTAAAAGTCCTTTTGAGCCACAGCTAAAAGCATTACAAAAAGCCAAGGATATGGAAAAGAAAATATCACAGGCTGCTGAAAAGCAACGTAAAATTCTTGATTCGATAACCAATGATGGTGTTAAAACAGAAAAAAAAGATGATGAGCAGTAAACAGAGCATACAGCCTGACTACCAGGGTTTGACCCCTGATGTCATATTAGATGCCATTCAATCTGTGGGAATTATGGCAGAAGCGGCATTACTCACGTTAAATAGTTATGAAAACAGGGTTTTTCAGTTCAGAGATATTGAAAGTAATCGCTGGGTGGCCAAGTTTTACCGACCTCATCGCTGGTCAGACGCGCAAATTCTTGAAGAGCATCAATTTTCCATCAATTTAACTGATTTGGAAATACCGGTTGTACCTCCTTTAACCATTGCCTCTCAGACGCTATTTTGCCATCAAGGATTTAGATTCAGCGTCTTTCCGTGTCAGGGAGGGAGAGAGCCCAATCTTGATGATAGAGAAACTTTAACCTGGATTGGTCGGTTTATAGCCAGGATACATAATGTCGGTTGCCTTAAGCCATTTCAATACCGGCAAACTTTAAGCATAGATAATATGGGTAAACAAAGCGTTAGTTTTATTTCATCAAGTGATTTTGTCCCGACCTATCTGCAGGCTTCATATCAGGCTATTACATCGCAGTTGCTCGAGATCTGTGTGGAAATTTTCAATCAATTTAATAGTACTGCTCGTATCAGATTACATGGAGACTGTCATCCAGGAAATATTTTGTGGACGGATGACGGGCCGCATTTTGTAGATTTTGATGATTGTATCATGGGCCCGGAGGTTCAGGATCTGTGGATGTTGTTATCAGGCGATGAAGACGAGCAAAAACGACAAAAAGATGCCATTATGGATGGTTATGAGAGTTTCAGGGAATTTGACTATCGGCAATGGCGTTTGATTGAACCTCTGCGAACTTTAAGAATGTTACATTATAGTGCCTGGCTCGGACGAAGGTGGGATGACCCTGCGTTTAAACATCATTTTCCCTGGTTTGATACAAATAACTATTGGGAAGAACAAATATTGATGTTGAAAGAGCAATTGGCTGTTTTACAGCAAAATAACATAATATGAAGCCTCATCAGGCTTCATATTTATCCCGGGTTCAGGTTATTTAATGAGGCTACATAAAAGTAACTACTTAAGTCATTCAAAAAAAACATTTCAATCCCTCTAAGGTCTGATTTTAACCCGGAAACCAATATAGAATAGGGGCAGGTTATTCAAAATTTCAATCCCTCTAAGGTCTGATTTTAACGAGTGTAATCTTACATATTGTGGAAGACACGATGTGTAATTTCAATCCCTCTAAGGTCTGATTTTAACATGGCTGTTTGGGGGTATCCCCCCCAAAAATTTAAATTTCAATCCCTCTAAGGTCTGATTTTAACTATCTAGTTCCGGTATCCCCCATTCTTTTATAATTCATTTCAATCCCTCTAAGGTCTGATTTTAACCCGCGATGCCAAGTATGTCACCACCAGCGGAGGCTAGATTTCAATCCCTCTAAGGTCTGATTTTAACAGAGGGTTGACCTGCGACTGCCCCGA
>CAZKUH010000474.1:0-2462 GCA_964555895.1 uncultured Enterobacterales bacterium | reverse complement strand
CGTCGACCTCGTTGAATAGGTAAAAGAATGCCGATATCTGCACTGACCAACAAAGGAGCAACTTCTGGTTTTCTGTTTTTATCAGTTCGAATAATTTCAATTAACTCATGTTTTGCAACCGCGTTCCTGGTTTCGCTGCCTAAAATATCTTCGAGTCTGGATTGCGCACTACGCTCGTCTCTTAATCTTAAAAAATATTGCAGTGGATCTTTGATACGCCAACGGCCAAAAGTGTCTACTGTAATATATAATTTATCTTTAGTGGGCATATCATTGGCAGAACCATCCCATAATAAAATACGTTTTTCTATCCGGTTAACTTTTTGGATAAAGGGAACTTTCAGTTTGAGACCAGATTTATCGATGATACCACCGATCGGCTTGCCAAATTGAGTAATAATAACCTGTTCAGTTTCATCAACGGTAAAAAAAGACTCATAAGCTACGACAAATAAAATAATGAAAATGGCTCCTAACCAGTAAGCTAAACGTTTCATTTGTGTTCTCCTGTCAACTTGTCAATTTGCAACAAAGGGAGTATGGATGTTGCTTTGTCATCTATGATGATTTTAGCAGTTACTTTGGGTAATACAGACGTCATAGTTTCTAAATACAGGCGCCTTTTTGTGACCAATGGCGCTTTGACATATTCAGTAAAAAGGGCATTGAATTTTGCCGCGTCACCTTCAGCATTGTTTATACGCTGGATAGCATAACCCTCTGCGGCCCGGATAACTTGATCCGCGATACCTTTTGCTCTGGGAATGGATTTGTTATATTCGCCACGGGCAACATTGATCACTCGTTCTCGTTCTTGTTGTGCTTCATTGACTTCATCGAAGGATGCTTGCACCTGTTTTGGCGGGTTGACATTTTTCAATTGAACCTGATCAATGCGCAGTCCCATTTGATAGAGATTAACGACTTCTTGCATTTTTAATGCGGCACTGCTTTCAATATCCTGACGTCCAATGGTTAGCACTTCGTCGACAGTTCTATCACCAACCACTTCCCTCATGACGGATTCGGAAACATCTCTTAATGCTTCGGCAGGATCCCGAACTTTGAAAAGAAAATCAAAAGGGTTTTCAATGCGGAATTGGATCACCCATTCGACTAAAGCGGTATTTAAATCTCCGGTGACAATCGTTGTTTCTAGTTTCCACTGCCGTGGTGAAGACATCTGACTCGCAAAAGTAGCGCCGGGTGTGCCAAAACCAAATTCTTCCTTCAACTGTCTTTTTACCGGCACTTGTTTTACGGTATCAATACCAAAAGGGATTTTAAAATGTAAACCCGGCTCTACAACTTCATCAAAATGACCAAAACGTTGTACTAACCCTACTGATTCGGCTGGTACAGTATAATAACTGGTGTAAATTAACAGTGCGATTAAACCGCCTGCCGCTATCCAAAGCAACTGCTTCAGACTGAGATCAGGAACCTCATTATTTATTTCAAGCCTTGATGCCATGACGTTATCTCCGATTGGTTATTTTAATTTTTTTCTTCTTTGTTGCTAAATAAGAAGATTTTACCACAATCATTATTATTCAAGAAAAAATGCTATCTGACAGAATGATATCCACCGCTTAAACCATCATAGGAAAATACACATTGCCATAACTGATTTTTCCTTGCCCTGAATGAACCAGCACAGGATAATAGATAATAATTCCACATGCGAAAAAATTGCTGGTTATATTCTTTTTTAATGGTTGTCCAGTTGGCGTTAAAATTATTATACCATTGTATTAAAGTTTTATCATAATCAGTGCCAAAATTGTGCCAGTCTTCAAGGATCAGAGTACCTTCTGCAGCATCTGTAATTTGTTTGGCAGAAGGTAGCATAGAATTGGGGAAAATATAGCGACTGATCCAGGGATCGGTTTGTGTAACCGATTCATTGCAGCCTATGCTGTGTAGTAAAAACAAACCATCACTTTTCAGATTATTTTTAATCACTTTAAAATATTTCGAATAATTTTTATAACCGACGTGTTCAAACATACCTAAAGAGTAAATGCGATCAAACTTCTCATTCAGTAAACGATAATCTTCTAAACGAATATCAACTGGCAAACCTTTACACAGTTGTTGGGCGAGTTTTTGCTGTTCATTTGAGATAGTAATTCCGACGACTTCGACGCCATATCGTTCAGCGGCAAATTTGGCGGCACCCCCCCAGCCACAACCGAGATCCAAGACCCGCATGCCTGGCTGCAAAGCAAGTTTACGACAAACCAAATCCAGTTTATCTTCCTGAGCCTGGTCTAGATCAGTGGCGTTTTTCCAGTAACCGCAACTATATATCAATCGCTTATCTAACATTTTTTCAATTAACTTATTGCCGATATCGTAATGTTTTTTCCCCACAACCAATGAGCGTGAAGGATTTTGCAAATTAAGTAGTTTAGATTTGATTACATCAAATACTTCGGAAATAGTTTTAAAATTGTCAT
>CAZKUH010000473.1:0-2472 GCA_964555895.1 uncultured Enterobacterales bacterium | reverse complement strand
GGTCAGGCCTCTTTATAAAAAAAGAAACGTATCTATTGCTATTTGAGATAAAAGAAGCTAATATGTTTCTTAATAGTAAAAAGCAACTTATTTAGTTCTAAAATGATCTCGTTACTCAAACAGCTTAAAAAACGCAGAATTGCCCTTGGATTGAAGCAGCACGATATGATGTTGCGTATAGGTGTCTCACGTCAGCAGTATCAGCGGCTGGAATCAAAAGGCAATCCAAGATTGGATACACTTGAACTGATAGCCAAAGGGTTAAATAGTAGATTGATGCTGATTCCCGAAGAAAAGGTCCGTCTTGTCGAAGCGCTTTTGGAAAATGATGCGGCTCTACCCGTAACAGGCAAACACAAAGATCTAAAAGAAGATGATGAAAATAGTCTCGCGAGTGATCCATGGAAGGATGTATGGCAGGAAGATGAATGAGCCCGAATGACGGCGTAGAAGTTAGTGTTCTAAAACTCACTCTGCACGGGCGACTGGTGGGTTATCTGGCAGGGGCTAAAGATGGTCGTAATGTTTTAAGCTTTGTCGATGAGTTCAGGAATGATCCTGAAAGGCCTACATTTAGTCTTATTACGCATCCTGGTTTCCAGAACGCTGAAAAGCTGATGTCAGAGCCTTGGGTTAAACATCACAGGTTGCCCCCCACCTTGTCCAATCTTCTTCCAGAAGGCGCAATGAGAGAGTTGATTGCACAAGGCTTGAAAACGCATATTGATAATGAGTTTGAAATATTATCAATCCTCGGTAGTGATTTGCCTGGTGCCATAGTTGCTACGGCTGTCGAACCTGAAGAGGTGCCGGAGGGTATGATTGCTGCATATGGTAAGGGTGCTGTAAAAAAGATCACAGCAGTAAGTGATGAAAACAAGTTTTCGTTGGCGGGCGTTCAAATAAAATTTTCTATGAAGGAAAAAGATGGACGCTACAACATGACTAAAGGTGGGGAGTTGGGCGACTGGATTATAAAGACGCCTTCTACTAAACATAAAAACGTTCCTTTGAATGAATATACGGCTATGTCATTAGCAGATTTTGCCGGTGTGGATATCCCTGAAATCAAGCTTGTGGAGCTGGATAAACTGGATAACCTGCCGCAGATTAATCTTCCTGATGAAAAGCTAGCATTTGCTATCAAGCGATTTGACCGTAACGGTACAGGTAATCATATTGGCCGCATCCATATGGAAGACTTTGCACAAGTGTTGGTAAAGTGTCCACAGAATAAATATGATTCGGCCAGTTATGAGCAAGTTGGTAAAATACTTTATGATTATTCTGGTGATGGCCTGGCCGATGTCCAGCAGTTTACACGACGACTGTTGGTAAATATATTACTGGCCAATGGTGATGCCCATATAAAAAATTGGAGCCTGCTGTACCAGGATAAAATCACCCCAAGGTTGTCTCCCTCGTACGATATTTTAACCACCAGTGTTTATATTGAAAATGAAAAACAATATGCGTTAAACCTTGGTAAGAGCAAGGAGTGGTATGGAGTGTCAATGGATAATTTTGAGTGCTGGGCCAATAAATCAGGAATACCCTGGCGAGCAATCAAGCCACATCTGGATGATACCCTGGATAAAGCGAGAGTATTGTGGCCTGCAGTACTAAAAGACCTGCCCATGGATGAGGAGCACAAAGAAAAGCTCAGGGTTCACTGGTCAAAGCTTCAAGCTGATTTTCGCATGTAATTTTGAAGGTCGGCGTAGATAGTGTGCTTAATATTGAATGAGATATTGCTCTTGTTAGAAACTGATTTCAATAAAAACAAAATCTTTAGGGTTCAAATCCATAATATTGCTAACGCCAACCTATATGTCTCAAAAAATCAATAGACCTGGCGCTTCAGACGCTAGAATCAATAGCGAGATTGAAAGTATCAATCATAAATTAGATGCTTTAGAGCTTGAGAAAAAGGCATTAATTGAAAAACGAGAAGTTCTTCTGCAGCAATCAACAAGCTCACAAGCTGCTACGATTAAGCTTTCTGCTAATAAAAAAGTTGCTCTTTTTCAAAGATTATTCAAAGGGCGTTCGGATGTTTTTGCTAACCGTTGGGAAAATGCAAAAGGACGAAGTGGTTATTCTGTTGCCTGTGATAACGAGTGGGTAAAAGGTCTCTGTAACAAGCCGAAAATAAAATGTAGCGAATGCCCCAGTCGAAAATATAAAATACTTGATGACCGGATAATCTACGATCACCTGTCAGGAAAGCAGGTAATCGGTTTGTACCCACTTCTCACTGATAATACCTGTCATTTACTCGTTGCTGATTTTGATAAAAATGACTGGCAAAAATCGATAGTAGCAATAGCTAAAGTATGCATGAAATTTAACGTGCCACATGCCATTGAGATATCACGTTCAGGAAACGGTGCTCACCTCTGGATATTTTTTTTCAGATGGACAATGCCAGTGCAAAACTGGAGTCTGGCATTATCACAATTTGCCATTTAT
>CAZKUH010000472.1:0-2474 GCA_964555895.1 uncultured Enterobacterales bacterium | reverse complement strand
AGTTGTGTGGTTTTTGGTATGCCAAAAGAAGCCTGGAAAAGGGGCGGGGCAGAGGCTCTGATTTCGCTCGATGACATTCCGCAAACCCTTTTAAATGCGGTTAGTTAATTTGGGCCTTTATCTATGGAAAATGAACGTGGTGAGATAATTTTGCTTGAACTATACTCATTGTATCGATTTTATTGAAGAAATTATTGGGAGAAAGGGATGGGGAAAAAGATACTTTTTGTTGATGATTCTGCCTCGATGAGGCAGATCCTGAAAATAGCTATTTGTGATGCTGGTTATGATGTTATCACGGCTGATGATGGCCAACAAGGACTGGCTAAAGCACGTCAGGAAAGATTTAACTTGATTATTTCTGATGTAAACATGCCTAATATGAATGGTATAGAAATGTTGAAAAGCATCAAGTCGGATGCAACAAATAAATTTACTCCGGTGGTGATGTTAACCACTGAATCTGGTGAAGAGATGAAACAGCAAGGTAAAGCGGCAGGTGCAAAAGTTTGGGTGGTCAAGCCTTTTAAACCCGATAAATTATTAATGGTTATTAAAAAATTAATTGGTTAATTATATGAAACTGCAACAAAAAATGGCATTAAACAGTTACTGGGATAACCGTTTCAATCGGCAAGCTATTAAACTACTGCCAGGCGACTTTGTGGCTTGTCAGGGCGAAGAAATGATCGTCACTGTTTTAGGTTCTTGTATTTCAGTTTGTCTATTTGAAACAAAATTAAAAATGGGCGGTATGAATCATTTTATGCTGCCAGAAGCAAAAAAAAAATACCAGCTGTTGGCAATTCATGTGTCATCCAGGACTCAAACACTGCGAGATATGGTCTTGCGGCAATGGAACTATTGATAAATGAAATTATCCGCATAGGTGGTGATCGTAAAAACTTTACGGCTAAAATCTTTGGCGGTGCCGCGGTTACACGTACCACTATTGATATTGGACAGAAGAATATTGCTTTCATCAAAGAATATTTATCTTTGGAAAATATCCCCATTATTAGTCAGGATGTTGGCGGAATATATCCTAGGAAAGTTTATTTTATACCTTCACTAAATGAAGTGTTTGTGAAGACCATTGAAAATATTCATAACCATACCATTGAAGATAGAGAACGCACCTACAGAAAAACTTTGGCTTCATTGGAAGAAAACCAGGTTTTCTATTTACAGGATGAAAATTAGATGTCAGGAAATCACTCTGAAAAGCAGCAAGATAAAATACGACGAGAAAAATATTCGGTGGCAAGACGTAACTTGTACTTTATGGCATGTCTCACAGCGGCTATTGGGTTGATTGGAATTTTTTTGGGTTTTAACGAAGTCGAGTTCAGTTTTATAGTTATCTTGCTTTTTATATTAGAACTCTTGGGTATGGGTTATTTCCAGCAAAAAATTACCGTCCTAGCGAAAGCGGAAACTACAATTGAAGAGCAATTAGTTAAAACCAACACCTATGAAAAGATTTTTGCGGAAGCGGATGCCGAAATGAAACAACAATTTATGCAACTAGACGATGAAGTGAGTCGTATGGAGAGCATACAAGCAGATGCGATAAAGGCATTGTTTGATAGTTTTACGGGTTTGGGTGGGCAATCCAAAGCACAAATAACATTGGTCACTGAACTGGTTAATTCAATGAAGGAACCGGAAAATAATAATGGCAAAAAAGGTTTCAGGGAAGAAGCAACGAACCTGATTACGCTTTTTATATCAAGCCTGGAAGCGATGAGTAAAGGCAGTCTGCATTTAGTCGATATCATGAATTCTATGAATGCCAATATTAATGCGGTAGAGGGTTTGTTAGGGGAAATAGATGGCATCAGTTCTCAGACTAATCTATTGGCACTCAATGCGGCGATAGAAGCAGCCAGAGCTGGAGAAGCCGGTAGAGGTTTTGCCGTTGTTGCCGATGAAGTCAGAGCACTTTCAGGTCGAAGTACCGATTTCAGTAGTCAAATCAGAGAAAATTATCGCCAAATTTTAATTACCATGGTTGATGCTAAAACCACGATCGGTAAATTGGCGTCAACCGATCTGGATTTAAGCCTGAATTCCCATAATCGTATGGATAAACTATTGTCAGATTTGGAATTACAAAATGATGCTGTTGCAGACAAGCTGGCAACAATTTCTAATATTTCATCTACCATTCAGAACAGTATCGATCAATCCTTATTGGGTTTACAATTTGAGGATATGACCAAGCAATTATTACAACATATGAATTCAAGAATTGAAGTGGTTGAAAGTTTTATTGATGCAATCAGCATGTTTCGGCGAGATTTTAATTTGCATCAACGTGAAAATTTTGAACATACGACCGAACAACATTTAACAAAATTAACCCATGCGATGGCACTTTCTCATCAACTTTCACAACAAACGCTTAACAAACCAGTGACACAAGACAGTATGGATGATGGTGAAATTGAGTTTTTTTAATATAAAGTATT
>CAZKUH010000471.1:0-2477 GCA_964555895.1 uncultured Enterobacterales bacterium | reverse complement strand
TTCAAGCCTCGAATATGGACGCTTCTAGACTTGCTGAAACCCGTATTTTCAGGTGCCACGGGTATACCCGTGCCACTTGAATATGCAGGTTTTTTTACGACAATTCAACGTCACCATAACAGCAACCACAATCACCACAATCACAAAATGATCCCACGGTGCTCTCCCCTTGCTCCTGCTACACGCACTTAGGACAGACCATTTTGATTGATTATGGGTATAACTTCCACCCTAAAACAATTTTATGGGGTGGTAAATCTGCGGTGAAATGAACTGGCGGTAATTTTTCAGTTGGGCTACTACATTACTGGCGCCCCAGCAAAGCACCAAAGGGCATAAAATTAACCAACTCCATTGGTGCTATCCGATCGGTTTCTGCCTCAATAATGACACAACCATCACTTTCACTCATGGAACGAAATACACCTGAACTTTGGCTATGAAACATCTGCAGCACTTGTGTCTCGTTATCGTCCTGGCATATGCGTGCGCGTTGAAATTCTTTTCTACCTTTTTTGCGTTTCAACCCATGATTAAGTGGCAGTTGAAAACAATGAGGCGCTTTCAAGTTTTCACCCTGCATAATCTTTAAGGTTGGCACTACTAACTGTTGCAAAGTGACAATAGCCGAAACCGGATTCCCTGGTAATCCAAAAAACTGACAGTTATCCAACTGGCCAAAAGCAAAAGGTTTGCCGGGTTTGATCGCCAGTTTCCAGAAGCCAATCGTACCCAGTTTTTGCAGCACATCCTTAATGTAATCAGCATCACCCACCGAGACACCACCAGAGGTAATCAAAACATCGGCCCAATTCATGGCTTGTTTGAATGCTGCTTCAATCTTATCCAGCTTGTCTTCTACGATCCCCATATCTCGAACTTCAACATTCAAGCGTTTCAAAACCGCAAGGATCACAACAGAATTACTTTCGTACAGACTACCCACTTTTAGCGCGTCACCCGCCCTGATAAGTTCATCGCCTGATGCCATAACCGCAACTTTGATCTTTTTATAAACTGCAACTTCGGCAATACCCAAAGAAACAATGAGGCCGAGATCGATGGGAGAAAGCCGGGTGCCTTTTACCATAACCTTATCACCTTGCTCAATATCATCACCCTTCGGTCGAATACTATTACCACCAACTGGCCATTTAAGGACTTGAAGTAACGCGCCGTTGCTAGCAGTGTTTTCTTGCATCATGACGGTATCGGCACCACGAGGAATATGGGCGCCTGTCATAATTCGGATACATTCCCCCTGCTTCACTTCACCATCAAAAGGGTGTCCGGCAAAAGATCTGCCCACAATTTTAAGTGCACTGGAAAATTCTTCATCTTGCGATCTGAATGCATATCCATCCATCGCAGAGTTATCATTAGCAGGGACATCAATCTTAGAATAAATGTCTTCCGCCACCACCCTGTCTAAAGCATCAGCTATAAAAACCCGCTCGATTTTATGCTTAACTTGCACCTCATTTTGCATCTTGATCAAGGCTTGTTCCATCAGCATCAGCCCTGGCGTAGAACAACAGTCTGTCATTGTTTCATTCATAGATTTCACCTTCATATTTAACCACCTGTAACTGGTGGGAAAAAAGCCACTTCATCGCCTTGGTTTATTCTCATCTCTGTAGAAACCAACTTTTGATTGACGGCACATAGCAAATCAGCCTGAAAAACATCGAGCCAAAGTGCATTTTTTTGTTGTAATTTTTGTTTTAATTGTGCCACCGACATGGTTGCGTTCATGCTGTACTCCAATTTGTCACAATGAAGCCGTTCGCGAGTTTGTGCAAAAAAAAGAATTTGAATTTTATTCATCATTAAAATCTCAATTAACAAGTATTAATAAACCTTAACTGTATTTTACCAATCGTGCCCAAGCTGTCACAACAACCCCGTCAATTTGGTATTTACCCGAGCTACTTGAAATGGAGGAATCTTTCTCTAGGATCAAGATCCTTCAATTCCGCCTTCGCTCCATTCAGGAAGACAAAATTAACTGCTGTTATTTCAACCGTACCCAGGCTGAAAATTCAAGTTTTCAAGATAACTAACCATCCTGATTTACCCGCAAATGCGGTACAAAATTGCAAGGACGATGAGAGGCATCCAGCTGCTCCAATAAAATTTTATCCCATCCCAAACGACAAGCATTGGTTGAACCCGGCATACTGAAAATCAATGTCTTATTGGCGATACCGGCAAAAGCTCGAGACTGTACCGTTGAAGTGCCAATATCCGCATAAGAAAGTGCCCGGAACAACTCCCCAAAACCCTCAACATGGGTATCAAATAAAACCCGTAACGCTTCCGGGGTGCTGTCTCTGGTAGTAAAACCTGTACCCCCAGTAGTCATTATCACTTGCACCCTCGGTGCTGCTATCCAACGCGAAACCGTTTCGCGCATTTTGTTAGGCTACGTTTGAGGTAAACTTGTATGGTTGAGACATCGGCACACAGGAAGTACG
>CAZKUH010000470.1:0-2486 GCA_964555895.1 uncultured Enterobacterales bacterium | reverse complement strand
AGTGGTTTGATTCTAGCTTTTTCCAATCAAGATTACTTTCATCCCGAACAATCACTTTATCAGTATCGTCGAGGAGAAAATAAAAAATGGATAGATTTAAAAAATAAATCAGAAATTTCCTTTGATGGATTTTCCTGGGGAGAGCATGAAATTCAGGTGAGAGGGAAATATCTAGGCGGCGAATGGGGTCCCATCAATAGTATTTCATTTTATGCTTATCCACCTTCCTGGCGTTCGGGTTTTGCCTTGATTTTGTATGCCAGTATCGCGTTAAGTTTACTTTTTGGTTTCTTGTATTACCGCTATTCTCAAACAAAAGAAAAATATCGCATGCTGAATGTCATTAAGGAGAATGAACAACAGTTGCGTCTGTCTCTTGATGCTTCACAGCAAGGGGTGTGGGATTGGCGTATTGATCATGATCACATGGAGCGAAGTAAAACGGATGAACTGCTTCATCTACAAACACCTGAAACCTTGGTTGACTATTGGGCTTTAATTGAAGATAGAGACCGGCTTAGTGTGATTAATGCCTGGAATGCGCATTTATTTGGACATTCAAAAAATTATTATTGTCAGTATCGCATGAAAGTTGAAGGTGATGAAGAAATCTGGATTGAAGAGCAGGGCCGGGCCATTGATCGTGATGAATCCGAGATGGCAACACACATTACAGGAACATATAGAAATATTACTGAAGCAAAAATGCTTGAGAAAAAATTGAATTTATTAGCAAAAGCATTTGAGGATACAGCAGAGGGTGTTTTAATTGTTGATTATGAACTGACTATTGTACAGGTCAACAAAGCCGTTACAGAAATCACCGGTTATGCCGAAGAAATATTAATCGGCAAATCCATAAAACCGACCACTTATGACAAGATGCCACTGACTTTTTATGATGAGATCTGGCAGGAAGTTGCAGAAAAAGGTTTATGGCACGGCGAGGTTTGGCAAACAAATTCTGATGGTGAGGATATTCCATTATGGCTCAATGTCAGTGATATACAATATGAAAGTGAGCAGGAAACTTACTACGTGTTAATTATCAGTGATATTCGAGAACGTAAAGAAACAGAAGAAGAACTACGTTATCTGGCAAATTATGATACTTTGACGAAATTACCGAATAGGGCTTTGTTAAGAGATCGACTTGATCATGGATTAAACAATGCTAAAAGACAAAATCGACCGGTGGCGATTCTATTTCTGGATTTAGATCGTTTCAAACATGTGAATGATTCTTTTGGGCATAGTGTCGGTGATGGTCTTCTGATTGCAGTAGCTAAAAGGTTGCAGTCCTGTTTAAGAGACGACGATACTGTTTCGCGAATTGGCGGAGATGAATTTGTCATTCTGATGGAACATTTTTCCAGTATCAATGCGATTGCTGGTGTCACGGAAAAAATTCGTAAAGAGATGTCTACACCGTTTAACCTTGAAGGTGTAGATATTCAAGCCTCATTCAGTGTGGGTGTGTCGGTCTTTCCTGGTGATGGTGAAGATAGCGCAACTTTGCTTCGTAACGCAGATACCGCAATGTATCATGCCAAATCTGCCGGGCGAAATCGAGTCCAATTTTATGCGCCCAAAATGAATGAGTCTGCACTGGAAAGATTAACACTTGAAAACGATTTAAGAGGCGCTATCGGAAGTGGTCAATTGGAAGTATATTATCAGCCACAAATTTGTAACAAAGATAATTCATTTTATGGCGTTGAAGCCCTTGTAAGATGGAATCATCCAGAACGAGGACAAATATCCCCGATTGATTTTATCCCTATGGCTGAAGAAAGCGATCTTATTGTGAGTTTAGGTAATGAAGTATTGTATAAGGCCTGTTTGCAAATGAAAAAGTGGCAAGATAAATTCGGTCTGGATATGAAGGTATCTATTAACCTAGCTGCACGCCAATTATTACAACTGGATCTTGCTCAACATATTGAAAATGTCGTGCTACGTGCTGAGTTAGAACCGAAACATGTCTGTCTTGAAATTACCGAAACTGCGGTAATGGAAGATTTGGATCGTTCCAGAAAGATCCTGAATTCATTAAGAGGAAAAGGTTTCAAAATTGCTATTGATGACTTTGGTACGGGGTATTCCTCGTTAAATTACTTAAGAAATATTCCGTTAGATATCCTAAAAATTGATTATACATTTGTGCGTGATCTATTAGAGAATACCGTCGACCAGGCAATTGTATCCGCCATAATTGAAATTGGTGAAGCACTGGATTTGCAAGTGCTTGCAGAAGGCATAGAAATGGAAGAACAAAGGGTATTTTTATCTAAAAAAGGCTGTGAATATTTTCAGGGATACTTATTTGGTCGGCCAATGCCAGCAGATGACTTTGAAAAAATGTTAACTGGAAGAAATAAAATCTTGGAGGATGGTTGAAAATAACGATAGAACAAGGGTAAAAGAACGTTGTCATCCTGAGCAGGGTCGAAGGATCTTGAGGACGCGAGCAAGATTCCTCGACT
>CAZKUH010000469.1:0-2490 GCA_964555895.1 uncultured Enterobacterales bacterium | reverse complement strand
GATCACTCGGTTTGGATTTTTCAATTTTCATTATCAAATAATTTCGATTGCTAATTTTAAGTAAATATATTTCTTGAGCATCTAACAGCTGATTCTATCGCCGCTGACGATAGATGTCATAATTATTATTTATCAAAATACGCCAAATGGATTAGTTTATCAAGGTGTTACGTTGATAATCATTAGATTTGAGTTCCGACATCTATTGCTGCCAGCGATAGATGTCGGTTCATAATAGAGGAACATCCACCTAATTACCCATCCACTAACAAAATACAGATTTTCAACCCTAAACCCAAATCTCTCATTCTTGCTCTCTAGAACAATCATCTACTCATTTCAAACTCAAACTCAAACTCAAACTCAATAGAACAAAGAAATCCCTCCTGTTTTGCCTTTATTTAAAATAAGTTTAATTAAACATACTTGACGCCATACACTGTTTGTCGTACAGTAGTGTAATTCACTGTGTATCACACAGTATAAAGTTAGACGAAATCAACAGAACAAGCCATACAGGATGCAATCAAAATGACTGATAGCGAACATTATCAGAAGCTTAAATTAGAGTTACGCCGAGGTGTGCTGATCTTGGCTGTTCTTGCGGAGCTTAAGGAAGAACATTATGGCTATTCATTACGCAAGAAGCTGTTGTTACAAGGATTGGATATTGATGAAGGCACTCTATATCCATTGATTCGACGTTTAGAGAAGCAGGAACTTCTAATCAGCGAATGGCGTGAGGAGAACAAACGCAAGAAACGTTTCTATCAATTGTCAGATCAAGGCAAGACTACATTACTAAAACTAACTGCAGAATGGCGTAAGACGCAACAAACACTAAATGGAATATTGGATCTTTGATTAAAAAACAAACGAACTCGGAATTTTTTGAATACGAGCTGGAGCAAACCATGAAAATGATTAACAACTACTTAGATACACTAGAAGGCTATTTACCAGAAGAGAGCCAAGAAGAAATTAGGCAAGAATTTGAATCCTCACTTATGGAGCAAATAGAGGACAAACAACAGCAACTTGGTCGGGAGTTGAATCCAGATGAGCAAGAAAAATTATTATTGAAAATTGGCCACCCACTTAGAGTAGCTTCAGCCTATCTACCGAATCAAGAGTTGATAAATAAAGACTATTTTCCAGCTTACAAACACGCGTTAGAAATCTCATTAAGTATCTTTGCAATACTTACGCTGCTTTGGGTGTTACCTTATAGGTTGGGTTCCATGGGTGTTATGGAATTTTTATTCGCTACTTTTGTCAGTGTTATCGATGTAAGTCTAACGGTATTTCTTTATGTTACGGGTATATTTTATTTATTTCAAAGGTACAATTTACCTTTGGAGATCCTCTATCATTGGTCTCCAAAAAAGCTAAGTTCTAGTGGTAAAAAGGTTTCATTAAGCCGTTTTGAGGTATTTTTTGAAATGGCGTTTGAAGCGTTGTTTTTGGTGCTTTGGAATCAGATCTTTTTATCTGAATACGTTAGCATCGAAAATAATTTCATTGAAAACTTTTCAATGAGTTCCGATTGGTCAATCGTTTTTCTTCCGGTAAACATTGTAGTGGTTGCAAGTTTCATTCTTAATGCTATTAAGTTAACCAGTGCCCATTGGAACCGATGGTTATTAACCAGCAACCTAGCTCTTAACCTGATTAGTGTAGTGTTGTTAGCCTATATTATGCAGTTTGATAACTTTTTCACTTTGTCTTCAGAGCAATTAGGTGGTCATGATTGGGGAAAAATTAGTTATTATGCAGCGCTTAATGTTCGAATTGTTATTGGTTTTATCATCGCAGTAATCCTTTGGGATAGTTACTCTCATTTGAAGAAATTAAGGATGCCCACATAAAATCTAAAATGGATAAAAGGAACAAGCTTTCAAATTTGTTTATGATGGATTCAGCTGTTAAATCATACCAAAAATTCAATTCAAAATGAAATCTTGGAGAATTATATGGGGCATACACGAATAACGAGCGAATAACGAAATAACGGGGTATGAAATAACGTGACAAATCACTTGCTCGTAGTTCAATCAACTGTTCGTCAGAAACAGTGCCAAGACTGGAACGAATATTCAAACGAAAAATAATCGCAGTCTATGTTAATACAATTAAAATCATGGCGCAGAATTTGGGGTGGTGTTTTTCTTATTTTTTTAAAAAAATAAGAATGATAATCTTCAGTTGTTTATGGTAGATGGTGGTTCATGACTCATAAACATGAATATTTTGAAAATGCGATATAAATTGAATCTATGGTGCAAACGATAGACCATATTTAATTTTAAATTTTGAGATAAAATTGATGCGTAATCAAAATAATATTGAGTATATTCTGGAGTGACTTGAACCCATAAATGCCATTTCATCGGGTAAATTTTTTGGTGGCCATGGAATAACTTGTAACTCGGTTTGGTTTGCTATGGTTATGAGGCATTGGTAATTTTATAGTTGATGATAAACGTCAAG
>CAZKUH010000468.1:0-2505 GCA_964555895.1 uncultured Enterobacterales bacterium | reverse complement strand
AAAAAACTTTCGCTAACCCCAGAAATGCAGCCGCGGGCTCTTTACGGCAACTGGATCCGCTGATTACTGCGCAAAGAGAATTATTGGTTTATTGTTATGCTTTGGGTGAAGTCAGCGAAGATTTTCATCTTCCTTCGAGTCATCAAAAACGACTGCAAAAAATTCAACAATGGGGGTTGCCGGTAGCGAAAGAAATTGAAGTTTGTCGAGGTATTAAAGGTTGTAAGGCTTATTTTCAGCATGTTTTGAAAATAAGAGACCATTTGTCTTATGAAATTGATGGTGTTGTTTTTAAAGTTGATGATATCGACCTGCAAAATAAAGCAGGTTTTGTTGCGCGAGCGCCAAGATGGGCAATAGCGCATAAATTCCCTGCACAGGAAGAAATGACGCAGTTGATTGATGTTGAATTTCAGGTGGGAAGAACCGGTGCTATTACCCCCGTCGCCAGGTTGAAACCGGTTTTTGTTGGAGGCGTTACCGTGAGCAATGCTACTTTACATAATCAGGCTGAAATCGAACGGCTTGGGGTGCACATTGGAGATAGCGTTATAATCCGTCGAGCGGGTGATGTTATCCCACAAATAGTTGCAGTGATCAAAGATACTACAGCGAATAAAAAAGATATCGTTTTTCCAGAACGCTGTCCCATTTGTGACTCTGATATCGAACGGCAACCCGGTGAAGCCGTTGCCCGTTGTTCCGGCGGCTTGTTTTGTGCGGCTCAACGCATTGAGAGCATAAAACACTTTGCTTCGCGGAAGGCCATGGATATTGATGGTCTCGGTGACAAGATAATTGAACAACTGGTTGGCGAAAAAATTATTGAGGATATCGCTAATTTATATCAAATCAAAAATACAGATTTTGTTGCGTTGGAACGGCTGGGTGAGAAGTCTGCTGATAATTTAATGCATGCTATTGAACAGAGTAAAGCAACGACCTTTGCCCGTTTTTTGTATAGCCTTGGTATTCGTGAAGTTGGGGAAGCAACGGCAAGATCCTTGAGTTTATATTTTGCAGATTTAAATACACTGAAACAGGCAAACCTAGAGGAATTACAGAAAATTGCCGATGTCGGCCCTATTGTGGCAGGTCATATTGTCCACTTTTTTCGGCAACAACATAATATGGATGTATTAAATCGCTTGTTAGATGCAGGTATACATTGGCCAAAATCTGCAAAAATAAATAGCACGCATTTGTCATTAAAAGATCAGCGTTGGGTTATCACCGGTACTTTAACTTCAATGAGCCGCCATGAGGCAAAAGAAGCCTTACAGGCTTTAGGAGCTAAAGTCAGTAGCAGTGTGTCTAAAAATACCCATACTTTGGTTGCTGGAGATGCGGCAGGTAGCAAGTTAGAAAAAGCTAGGGAGCTGGCTATTCAAGTTATAGATGAGGCGGCTTTGCTGTCTCTGTTAAAGCAGCAGGATAGAATATGAGAACGGTTTATACAGCCGCATCATTGATTGATGCACAATTGGTTCTAGACAGGTTGCAGGCGGCAGACATCGATGCAGTGATGGCAGGACAACAACTGGTTGGTGCTTTAGGAGATTTACCGGCGAATCTTGGACCGACGGTAAACGTGCTGAATAATGAGCAATATCTGCTCGCTCGCTCGGTGGTAGAAGATTACCTTCAGTCTATTTCCACGGTAGAAAAAAACTGGATTTGTGATAATTGTGGTGAACCTCAGGAGGGGAATTTTCAACAGTGCTGGAAATGCGGTCGGTTGAGGAATTCCGCTGATATTGTATTAACTACAACAGAACAAACTTTTTTAACAAAGAATGATTTTGCAATGCGAATGGCTGAAAATAAAGACAGTGAGGTTATACGCCAGCATATATTTAAAATTCTTGACGAATATGGCTTACCACAAGACGAAGATGGCATAGATGGGGATCTGCGGGATATTGAGACAAATTATCTTGATGCTGGTGGTGTTTTTTGGGTGATTGAGAATGAAAATCAGGCTATTATAGCAACTTCAGCGATGTATCCTAATCTGCCTGCCAATGAAGTGGAATTAAGGAAAATGTATATCAATTCAGCATACCGTGGCAAAGGGCTAGGCAAGTTTTTACTACAGAAATCAATCGACTGGGCGAACCGAAATAGCTATCAAAGTATTGTTCTGGATACAGCTGCTGTTTTGCATGAGGCGATAGCACTTTATAAAAAATATGATTTTATTGAACAGGTAAATACGAGTGATTTACCTCGTTGTGATAGCGTGTTTAAAAAAATATTATCTTAAACTGGGACAGTAAATGAAAAAATTTGATGTATATGCAGTTGGAAATGCCTTGGTAGATTTTGAAGTGGAAGTCTCTGTGGAAGAACTGCAATTATTAAATATTGAGAAAGGCATCATGACCCTGATTGATGCACAACGACACAAACAACTTATGTCACATCTTGATGGAAAACATCATATTCGAGCTTGCGGCGGTTCTGCGGCGAATTCGATTATTGCCCTGACGCAACTCGGTGGAC
>CAZKUH010000467.1:0-2507 GCA_964555895.1 uncultured Enterobacterales bacterium | reverse complement strand
AGCTATTTCCTTGGGACCACCAACAGGCCTGACAGACTTTTCCTGGATTACTCGAAGTAACTTCACTTGCAAAGACAAAGGTAGCTCTGCTACTTCGTCCAGAAACAAGGTGCCACCTTCAGCCAGTTGAAACAGTCCATCTTTGTCATTGACTGCACCGGTAAAACTACCTTTGAGGTGACCAAAGAGTTCACTTTCCATTAATTCGGCAGGGATAGCACCACAGTTGACCGGAACAAAATGTTGATCGCTCCGGGGTCCGCTTTGGTGGATGAGTTTAGCCACCAGTTCTTTGCCGGTACCGGATTCACCAAAAATTGCTACAGGTGCCTGGGAGCGGGCCACTTTTTTAATGGTTTCCTGTAACTGTTGCATTGCCGGTGTGGAACCAATTAAAGCATTCTTGGAAATGGTATCCTGTTGGTGATTTTGTTTCAGTTTGAGGGCGGATTTGACTAATTCTCGCAATTTAGGCAATTCGATTGGTTTGGAAACATAATCAAAGGCACCTAATTTCAGGGCTTTGACGGCTGTATCCATATTCCCATGTGCGGTAAGAACCGCCACAGGGGTTTCAGGCATACCTTTTTGGATGGTTCTGATAATGTCGAGTCCACTGCCATCGGGTAGTCGCATATCGGTGAGACAAAAATCATATTTTTGTTCAGCTAATCGTTTGTTGGCCTCTTTTACATCAGCCGCAGTGACTGTTTTTAATTTCATGCGGTTCAGGGTGATAGATAACAATTGCAGAATATCGGGTTCGTCATCAATAATTAACACGACCGGTTGATGATCACTCATGATTTACTATCTCTCAATTAACTCACCAAAATGAATGCGAAAACAGGAACCACCTTTTGTCAGTGGTATGTACTCGAGTCTAGCACCATTTGCCACACAAAGTTCTCGTGCAAGGTATAATCCAAGGCCACTACCTTTTTTTGAGGTGGTAAAAAATGGCTCGAAGATGCTTTGGCTATTCTCCGGTGTTACCCCAGGCCCTTTGTCAATGACATCAAGAAAAAATTGTTTGGTACCATATTTATGACCACCGGAGAGTAGCACAATCGGTTTGGAGATTTTTTCAAGACTGAAACGAACGGCATTTTCACATAAATTGGTTAATATCTGAATTAATTGAATCAGATCAAAAGGAATGCGAAATTTTGCCGGGGTGAGCTCTATGGTAATTTGTGGTTTCGGTTCACGAGAAATTGAAAAGTCATCGACAAAGTGCGGCAACAGGATATCAAGTTGGATCGATTGCGTTTTTGCTTCTTTTCTTTGAGATAAATCCATAATATTTTCTATTATCGTATTCATTCTTTCACCATGGTTAAGAATGATTTGTAATAAAGATTTATCTTCTTGGCTCAAGTCAGCAGATTCTTCCAGTAATTGTGCCGCATGGCTGAGGGCACCAAGCGGGTTGCGAATTTCATGGGCAATGCTGGCCGTCAGGCGCCCCAGAGAACCGAGTTTTAAATTCTGTGCCGTTTGGGTGAGTTGAGAACGGTCTTCGAGGAAGATGAGGGCGGTATCCCTGCCTTCGGAAAACCATTGAAATTTGGGTTCAAGCTCTAAAGTGTCACCGTGGCCATGGATATTCCCTGGACGGTAACCACGATGTTTCTTCCATTTTCTCAGTTCTTTGTCCAGGGCATAATTTATTTCAACCAGTCGTTTGGTTTGTAATTTATCCGGCATGCCGAGAAGTTTCCAGGCTGACTGGTTATATAATTCGATAACCCCGGTTTTATTCACTACCAGCACCCCGGTCCCCATATATTGAATGACACGTTCGTTTAATTTTTGCAGCCGAGTGACATCCTCTGAGCGCTTTCTGGCTTTGGCTTCAGACTCAACGGCCCGTTGTGCCAATATCATAGACAAGATTGAGGTGACAAAAAATGTCGCACCCAAAATACCAGCCTGAATATAATTGTTGGCGTCTTGCAGGAGAATAAACTGTCGATAACTTTGTTCAGCCAATACAGCGATAGCCGCCATGGCAGCAAAAATGAGAGAGAACCTGTTGGCCAATAATAAACTGGCACTGGCTGAACTGACCGCCAGCAACATACCTATCCCTGAGTAAATACCATTACTGCTGTGCATTAACAGGGTAATGGCGACTATGTCTGATGAGACCAGCAAACTAACCAACCAGCTAAAGGGTAATATTCTGGCTTTAATCAAAGCACTACTGAGCAGGTTGAAGCCCAGATAGAGGCCGAGCGTCCATTTGAAAAGTTGCGGTAGATCTTCTCCAAGAAATTGTGGTTTTATCGGAGAGAGATAAATAATCGCTAAAAGCGTGGGGACAAGCAGACGATAGGCATTAAAATACCCCAAGGCTTTCCAGCCATAGTCACCCAGTATTGCCAGTTTATAATTATCGGTTTGCATACTCGTAAAGTTTTAGAAGTCTCTGCTATATTGTAACAAAACCTGTTGAATCATCCAGAAAAGCTTTGCAAAGTGCTGAAGATTAGCGAAAATAG
>CAZKUH010000466.1:0-2511 GCA_964555895.1 uncultured Enterobacterales bacterium | reverse complement strand
CTTTCATTGTCATTATTGGTCTGTTATCTGCTGTTAACATTAAGTGTCCCGTTTTGCTTCAACTTCGGTATATTGTGGCTTGTTATTAGACATAGTTAGCCGATTATTCTCCAAAAGTCGCTTTGATCACTTCCATTAATCCATTGATGGTATCTTCATCGTCAGTTAATGGCTCAACCAAGGCTGCTCGACAAGCTAAAATGGGATCAAAGCCATCTTTTAACAACCTTGCCACATAGACTAGCAATCGCGTACTCGCGCCTTCCTCCAGATCAATATCTTTTAACCGCCTTAATGCTTGCGCCAATTCAACGAGCTGTCGGCAACGCTCTTTTTCCAGCCCTGTTTCCTGATGCACTACCTCAACTTCCAATTTTGGTTTGAGGTAGTCAAATCTCAATGATATAAATCGTTGACGGGTAGAAGGTTTTAACCCTTTCATTAAATTTTGATAGCCAGGATTGTATGACACCACCAACATAAAATTTTCTGGTGCGTGTAAGATCTCTCCGGTTCTGTCAATGGGTAAAATTCTACGGTCATCGGTCAATGGATGGATCACCACTGTGGTATCTTTTCGAGCCTCAATCACTTCATCCAGATAGCAAATTCCCCCCTTTCTAACCGCTCGGGTTAAAGGACCATCTTGCCAAACGGTATCTCCTGCACCAATTAAGTGCCTACCCACCAGATCGGTGGCTGTTAAATCATCATGACAGGCTACCGTATAAAGCGGCAAGTTAAGCTCACTGGCCATATGCTCAATAAAACGGGTCTTACCACAACCCGTTGGACCTTTTAATAACAAGGGTAATTGGTTGGCTTGAGCGTATCGAAATAACTCTATTTCACTATCCTGAGGAAGATAATAGGGACTATTTGAGGATGAATTTGTAGACATATCTGAATTCCAAACAACAATTTATTGAAAAATACGATGATGAAAAAAAAGCCCGGCTATACCGGGCTTATCCCAAGGTTCTGATCAGGCGGCAGCCTCATCGTCTCCTTTGATGAAGAAACTGATGATATAAACTATCAGGCCAATAAAGAATACCACACCCGCGGCTTCTCTTAACCAATAGAAGATAGTCAGTTTGTCTTGAACCACCATGAATGACTGGGGGTTATCGGTGTAGCGTTGGAACCAAACCTGGATCACTCCTGCGCCCGTTAAGAACAAAGTAATAAAGACCATGGAAACGGTCATTAACCAGAAACTCCACATCTCCCAAACCTGTGCTTTACGCGAGTTGGCTCCAGCTCTCCCTCTGAGTAGAGGCATGGCGTAGGATATCATCGCCATGACAATCATCGCATAGGCTCCATAAAAAGCCATGTGACCATGAGAGGCAGTTATTTGAGTGCCATGGGTATAATAATTGACCGGTGCCAAGGTATGCAAAAAGCCCCAGACTCCCGCGCCCAAAAATGACATGACCGCGGTTCCCAATGCCCATAAAGTCGCCGCTTTATTAGGGTGGTCGCGTCGTCTTTTATTGACCATGGAGAAGGCATAGATAACCATCAGGAAGAATGGAATAGGTTCTAATGCTGAAAATATGGAACCTAAAGGTTTCCAGTAATCAGGCGTTCCAATCCAGTAATAATGGTGCCCTGTGCCTATAATCCCAGAGATTAATGTGAGAGCAACAATAAGATAAACCCACTTTTCGATCACTTCGCGATCAATTCCAGTGATTTTGATTAACACAAAGGCCAACATGCCTGCCAAAATCAATTCCCAAACACCTTCTACCCATAGATGAACCACCCACCACCAGAAATACTTATCCAAAACCAAGTTATCTGGGTTGTAGAAAGAAAACAGGAACATTAGGGCAAGACCTGCCAATCCAGTCAACATCACCACATTAATAACGGTTTTGCGTCCTTTGATGACGGTCATTCCTATGTTGTATAGAAATCCTAAACAGACAATAACAATGCCTATTTTGGTTATAGTGGGTTGCTCAAGAAATTCTCGTCCCATGGTAGGGAAATACTCGTTGCCCGTCATTTTGGCCAGTCCCGCATAGGGAACCAATAAATAACCTAAAATAGTCAGCGCACCTGCTACCAAGAAAATCCAGAATAGCCAAATAGCCAGTTTAGGACTTTCCAGCTCTCGCTCAGCTTCTTCGGGAATCAGATAATAACCTGCTCCCATAAAGCCGAATAAAAGCCACACGATTAATAAATTAGTGTGAACCATACGAGCGACGTTAAAAGGAATGGCAGGAAATAAAAAATCTCCCATGACGTATTGCAAACCCATGACCAATCCAAAAATGATTTGGCCAACAAATAAACCAATGGCAGCAATAAAATACAGCTTGGCAACTGATTGTGATTGATATTTCATGATAGTTGCTCCTTAGCCTTCTATGTTAGGTGGCCAGTTGTTGGTATCAATTTCGCCTGTCCATTTAAGAAAGGCCACGAGGTCGTCTAGTTGTTTTTCGGTTAAGTTAAACTGAGGCATTTGGCGCCGACCTGGAATTCTGGTAG
>CAZKUH010000465.1:0-2516 GCA_964555895.1 uncultured Enterobacterales bacterium | reverse complement strand
CCAAATTCAGTGTCCCATCGACATTCACCTTGCGAAACTCAGCCAAAGGGTCTGCGGCATTATCATCCATCACATGCACACGCGCAGCCGCATGCACCACAACATCCATATGTTTCACTGCATCTGTATAATCGGTGTCTGCTGCCAAACCACCAACGACAACTTGCTTCACTTCTTCAGGAAACATATCACTTGGCTTGCGAACAGCGGCATAAACATGCCCCTGCTCACTTAATCGTTGAACAACCGCTGAACCAACAAAACCCGTTGCCCCTGTAAGTAAAATTTTCGTCACTATTTCTTTAACCAATAAACATATTCATTGTTCCAATCTAAATTTATAACTTCAGTGGAATACCAATCCATTGCCCTTTGACAAGCAGCTTTGCCCATTTTTTCACAAGTTATTTTATCATTTCCTAATCGTCGCATCGCATTAGTCAATGCTTTACTATCTTTCACTGGAACCAACAACCCCGTGACCTGATCATCAATAGCATCTATTAATCCTGAAATTTTTGTCCCTATACATGGTAATCCCATCGCAGCAGCTTCAATCACCACCGTACCAAAACCTTCCCTATAACTTGGTAAACAAAGAATGTCAGAAATGGCTAAGAAATGCTCTGGTGCTTCCTGATACCCCAAAAAATGCACATTTGTCTGATTTTTTGCCCTTTGAATAAGCTCTTTGCCATCCTCATCAACTGGACCCACCAATAACAAATTAGCCTTTGGATCCTTGATTTGTAATGATTCAAATGCATCCAGTAGATCTTTCAAGCCTTTATCAACCGTCATACGCCCGATATATATATAAATACATGATGAACCTTGTATTCCCAAGTTTACTTTCCAAGATTTTTTTTCTTCTTCAGTGTAATTCAAAGCAGAAAAACGTGTTGTATCCACGCCTCCCAAAGAACCATGCCCCATCACGCTAAGTTCATCGTCATTTCCTATATTCTCTGCAACCAAAAAATCACATTGGCTCTGACTATCCGCATAACAATGTTGCATCAATCGAACAATCAAACGATCAGAACTCCGCATCACACTTCGCATCAAACCTTGACGTGTGACCCATGCCTGCCCTGTAAAAGTATGAAAACGTAAAGGAATTCTAGCCAGCCAGCCAGCGATGGCACACAAAAGCCCTGCTTTTGGTGTAAACGAATGAAGTATATCGAAAGGTTCTTGCCTAAAAATTTCTATTAACTTCCATAAAGCTTTCAAATCACCCCAAGGCTTCAATTTTCGTGGAATATTGATTGTAATCACATGAACATGCTCATCCTTGGCTAATTCTAAAAGTTCTTTACCCTCGGATGTAATCACCGTTATATCCATACCCAAAGATGCAAAATATTTAATTTGGGATGATAATTGCGTTACCATAAAATAAGGTACAGTCGAGACTAAAACAATTCTTTTATTCTTCAATACTTGAATACTCATGCTCTTATTTGCCTAAAATAAACAATCATAAATCTTCGCATGAATTTCATTAGAGAGTAAATAGTAAGACATGATGCAACACCAATATTTATAAGTGACTGACGATAAAGAAACCAATAATTAGATATTTCCCCTTTTTCCATTGCCCACATATGATTACTTAAGCCACTTGCACCATAAAGTTCTTTATGAATATGTGCTAGTGAACATTCTATCCGAGCAACCCAACATCCAGAATAAGATATTTGCTGCCATAATAAGTAATCTTCTGCATAAAATGAATCTTCTCTAAAACGAAAACAAATGTCTCTTTTAACCATCACTGCTGGCGTAGAAAATGGACTTTTCAACATCAAGGAAAGTTCACTCAATCTTGTAACTGTTTTACAATTTAACACATCATTTACATCACTCTTATCATTCCATAAATCACAAAGGTGTCCTGAAAGAACACAACCTGAATGCTCAACCATCCACCGATATTGAATTTCTAATTTCTTAGGATGCCATGAATCATCTGCATCTAAAAAAGCAATATAGGACTGTGTAGAGGCTTCCCAACCTAGATTTCTGCTCTCACCAGGACCTTTATTTGTTTGATTAAAGATAAATATCATCTCAAAAGAATCTTGATATTTCTCTTTTAATGGATCAAACACGGCAAGTGTTTTACCATCATCGGGACTAGCATCTTCAATAAGAATGACTTCCTGTGGCAATAAAATTTGTGCAGCAACCGAATCCAACGCTCTTTCAATCGTATCAGAGCAACAATAACATGGAATAATCACACTCACAGAAGCTCGTTCAGGAAAATGATTGTTTTTTTGCGCTATAGTCATTCAAGTATAAAACTATCGTCATACCCGAAATCTTTTATCGGATATCTATCCATAGACCCCCGACACAAGCACTCGGGGGTAACCATAGTACAATGTTGTATGCATACTTGAACTACCATATATAGATTTTGAATCATACTTGAAGAAAATACACTCATATCAAGCAACACCTTCGCCAAAATTGATAGGGTATCTGCCAAGCTTTAGTGTTGATTT
>CAZKUH010000464.1:0-2520 GCA_964555895.1 uncultured Enterobacterales bacterium | reverse complement strand
TGATCTGTTGTTTTGAAGTTTTAAGCCTGGAATGTATTGAAAATCTGTTTAACTTACTGATAGATAAGTAAATTACATAACAGGTGATAAACCCATGCCCGATGAGAAATAAATTCCCCCCCTACACATTCACCCTAACTCGACTAGAATTACATTTGTTGACAGGAGGTCACAAAGGGAAAAGCGACAGGATGTCGAAGACAAGGATTTCAACTGTGGGCTATAACATAGCGCAAGGATTTCGAAGCAGGATGCTTACTTCCGCCAGGATGGTAACTTTCAACATGGATTTTGAAAGGGTGAGGATGGAATCTTACAAGGATGATGCAAGGAAGCAGCGTTTCAGGATGAGACTCAAGAAATGGGCGGGTGACCGCCCTTTTTTTGTCTGCGCTACATTCACATTTTTTAATGGGAATGTTTTTCTTTATGTTGCTGTTTTATCCCGTGTAGCACAGAAGGATAAAGCAGCTCTACCATACTCCGACTTTTCATAAAACCACCTCCCCATTTTTGCTCCAGCGTGGCAAGCGGTTTGCTATTGATGGCTTGTGCGACCGAGAATCCTTTTTTTGCAAGTTGCTGTAAATTGTTATTCAAGGTGATCAACATTGCCAGGTAACCCTGCATTTCCTGCTTATTAGAAAGATTCCCATGCCCTGGTATGATCTGCGTGTTAGCATCGGCAAGTTTAAGTATGGTTTTAATGCCGGCAATCATCCCCTCTAAAGATCCCCCTGAATCGACATCAATAAAAGGAAACATTCCCGCGAAATAAAGATCGCCGGTATGAATAATATTATCTTCCTCAAAATAAACAAAGGCATCACCATCGGTATGTGCATGAGGCAAATGATTGACCGCCAGCGTGTCGCCATTTAAATGCAATTTAATAGATTCTGTAAAAGTAATCACAGGCCAAGCGGAACGAGGGCGCGCTTTGACTGCTGTTTTAAAAAATTTCATCAATTGATCAGTCGTCACACGTTTTCTGACATTTTCCTGAGCGATAATGATCGCTCCCAATTCATGCATTTTTTCATTTCCGCCGGTATGATCACCGTGCCAATGTGTGTTTAACACCATGCGAATAGGCTTGTCAGAGGTTTTTCTAATGGCTTGTCTGATATTATCAGCCATATCATCAAACTCATCGTCAATCACTACAACACCATCAACGCCTACGGAAAAGGCCAGGTTGCCTCCCCTGCCTTGTAGCATATAAACTGAATCTGAAAGTTTCTGTACCTTGACCGGAACGGCCTTGGCAAAGACTGCGGGTGAAAGTAGCAAGACCGTTGAAAACCAGAGAAAATATTTGTAAAGATGCTTTTTCATAAAACCTCCTGAGTGTTGTTGAATTAAGCGTTTTAACAGAGCCAAGTATAAAGGTGTTCTGTCCCCGGCATGTAAAAGTTCTAGGATCATGTGTGCGTTTTACATATACTCTTCCATTTCGATTACTTTAACATAACTTTTGCGTCATTAAATGGTTGGTACTTCAATAGCGGATACTGCCAATTTGAAGGATAAACGAATGAAACAACAAAACATCATTGCACCCTCAATATTATCTGCGGATTTGGCTTGTCTGGGAGATGATGTGGCTCAAGTGTTAAAAGCAGGTGCTGACTGGGTACATTTCGATGTGATGGACAATCATTATGTCCCCAACCTGACGTTTGGTGCGGAAATTTGTAAGGCGCTGATCAATTTTGGCATAGAGGCACCCATAGATGTGCATTTGATGGTATCACCCGTCGATAGTTTAATCGAACAATTTATTGAAGCAGGCGCTAGCACTATCTGTTTTCATCCGGAAGCAAGTCAGCATATCGACCGCAGTCTGCAAATTATCAAACAAGGTGGTTGTCAGGCGGGGTTGGCATTCAATCCGGCATCCAGCATGGAGTGTCTGGAATATGTCATGGACAAAATAGATTTGATCTTAATTATGTCGGTTAACCCTGGTTTCGGCGGTCAATCTTTTCTTCCTTCGGCGATGAACAAACTCCGTCAAGCGAGAAAGCTGATTGATAAGTGTGGTAAAAGTATTCGCCTAGAAATTGATGGTGGTGTTAAAGTCGAAAACATTGCTGCCATTGCCGCCGCTGGCGCCGATACTTTTGTCGCAGGTTCGGCAATTTTTAACAGTAAAGATTACGCCCAAACCCTGACGGCCATGCGAAACCAATTACGTGACCAGGAAAGCAACTCACAGTAAAGATCATTTACCTGAGCATAATCAAAGAATCTTACACGCTCATAAGAGAATATGACGACTACAATTTTGTCTGGATATATCTACTGCAGTAAATCATGGTAATAATTGGTCGGCGTAAGAGGATTTGAACCTCCGACCCCTTCGTCCCGAACGAAGTGCGCTACCAGGCTGCGCCACACGCCGAATACCCTGAGAGCAAAATAATAATCTACATCCCTGAGAGTTGCAATGCTTAACGTAGGTTAATAGGTAGGTACTTAAGG
Organism: uncultured Enterobacterales bacterium; assembly: GCA_964555895.1. Taxonomy (GTDB): domain Bacteria; phylum Pseudomonadota; class Gammaproteobacteria; order Enterobacterales; genus DRNA01. The sequence continues at coordinate 33 of CAZKUH010000464.1, read as the reverse complement.
ACAAATTGTATGTCATCTCGACCGTAGTGGAGA
>CAZKUH010000463.1:0-2530 GCA_964555895.1 uncultured Enterobacterales bacterium | reverse complement strand
CGACGGCATCCTGGCCCGGCTCTGCCGCGACTACGACCTGCCCCGGCCTCGGCTCAAAGCAGGGGGCGTTTGGGGTATTGGTTCAGACAGCCATATTTCAATTGATCCCGTAGAAGAATTGCGATGGTTGGAATATGGTCAAAGATTAAATTCTAACCAACGAGCAAGTTACGCTTCATCGAAGCAACCCCATACCGCGCAAAATCTCTATCTTGACGCAGTAAAAGGCGGGGCTAAGGCTTTGGCATTTAACCAGAGAACTATCAGCATCGGAGCAAAAGCTGATTTTATATCATTAACCCCCCCGAGCTGTTACCAGTATTTGACCGCACCACAATTATTTTCTAAATGGATTTTTTCAAATAGACAAAACTGGATTGACGGTGTAATGGTTTCAGGTAAATGGGTAGTTAGAGAAAAGCACCATCAGCTGGATGATTACCTGCAGGTTAACCTGGCGAAAGTGTTAAAGAAAATCATTCGATAAAATGGATTAAATATTTCATTTTTTTATGCCAGATTTTTGTGGATAACTTTAAAAAAATTATCAACGTCTACAGGTTTAGTGATATAGGCACACATGCCTGCATCATAGCACTGCTTTTCGGTATGTTCGAATGTGCCAGCGGTAATGGCAATAATTGGGGTCTGACGATTTAATGAGTTTTCATGCTGCTGTATTTCACGTGAGGCTTCAAGGCCATTCATCAAGGGCATTTGACAGTCCATAATAATGAGACGAAAAGTTGCTTTCATGGCAATTTCAACGGCTTCTATGCCATTACTGACTAGTTGGACGTCAAACCCCGCTTTACTCAATAAGGATCGTAAAACAAGTTGATTTGATGGGTTGTCCTCGGCCAGTAAAATTTTTCCTGAAAATGAGTTATAGTAAAATGGTTTTGCTTTTTTAGTCTTATCGTGTTGTGTTTTTTTGATAATCTTAGCTGGAAAAAACAAATTAAAAGAAGTCCCTTTATTGATTTTGCTGTGGACATTAATTTCGCCATGCATCAGCGTTATCAATTCTTTAGATATTGTCAGCCCAAGACCCGTGCCACCAAATTCTCTGGTAGTTGAAGTATCTGCTTGTTGAAAAGCTGAAAATATTTTGGAAATTTTTTCCTTGGATATACCAATACCTGTATCAGAAATAATGATATTTAAAGCATAAGGATTCTCTTTAGAATCAAACATAATTTTTGCTTCTATGTTGATTGAACCTTGTTGGGTAAATTTAACCGCATTACCTATTAAATTGACCAGTATTTGCGTTAAGCGGGTCGGATCAATGGAAATAATCCAATCCTTTATGTTCTCAATAGAACAAACTAATTGTATTTTTTTTTCTGATATTCTATGACGGAAACTTGAAATAGTATTATTGATTTTTTCGTAAACATCGATATCATCGTTAAATAATTGCAGTTTTTCTTTTTCAATTTTGGAAAAATCAAGGATGTCATTGATCAGTAACAACAGATGCTCAGTTGATAATCTGGCAGTTTCCACAAATTCTTTTTGTTCCTCATCAAGTTGAGTATGTTCAAGTAGTTGGAGCATGCCAAGAGTACCATTCATGGGCGTTCTCAATTCATGGCTCATATTGGCTAGGAAACTTGATTTTGTTTGATTCGCTTTTTCTGCATTTTGTTTAGCGGATAACAAATCTTTTGTATAGCTGGCTTCTGCTTCTCGTGCCTGTTTCATTGTTCTGGACAATATATTGATATCTTCTTCAAGCGATCCCAACTCGCCACCATTTTCTGTTTTCACATCAATATAAAAATCTCCCCTTTTTAGTTTTCTAACTGTACTGGATAAATTAATAATGCTGTTTGAGAGAGAATTGCCGATAAATACAGCGATAAGTGAAGTTATGATAAATAAAATAATAGCGATTAAGCCACCAGATAACATAATACGACGTTGTTTTGATTGCAATTGCTCTGTTGTGACAATAACTTCCACTGAACCAATGACCTGCTTGACGGTTGCTGTTTCTTTGGCTGAAAATTCATCCACATCCAATATTTCCCGATAAACATTTTCGCTAAAGCTCAAAGTTTCCTCTTTCTTTGGTTTCTTTTTCAAGGTGTTGGTTTGATGCAGTATGGAACCATCTAATTTCCGAATGATCACAGATATTACTTCTGGTCGAGCGGCAATACTGTTCATGACTTTGTCCAGTAATTCGACATTGTTGGTTAACAATCCGTATTCACTGGCAGGTGCTAACTGTTTTGTCATCAAACTGGCTTTATTAATCAGCGCCATTTTTGCATTATTCAGCAACAATGGCATGAAGTAGCCTGTCAAGAAAACAAGCATAAGAATTATGGGGGTGATGCCTAAAAAGTACAGACGTTTTTTAATGCTCCATGAACGCATCATCTTTTCTCCCCCCATTCTAGCAATGTTTCTTGAACTAAAGTTTTTAGCGCTTTATTAGTGTATTTGGATAAATCCAGAGAATGAGCAACTTCTACATTCTGAATAATTTCAAAATCATTCGGATAAAATCTTTGTG
>CAZKUH010000462.1:0-2551 GCA_964555895.1 uncultured Enterobacterales bacterium | reverse complement strand
AAAAGCTGGCATCGGTATGGTATTTGGTCCACTGGCTAATGTCCCGGATGGCCTTATATTTGCGGTGAATGTTTTGCCGGTAATTATTTTCTTTTCCTCATTGGTCACGGTGCTTTATCATTTGAAAATTATGCAGTGGGTCGTCAGGTTTATTGGTGGGGGACTCCGCAAGGTGATGGGTACAGGAACAGTCGAAACATTGAATGCGACAGCCAATATTTTTGTTGGACAGACAGAAGCGCCACTCGTTGTTCGACCCTATTTATCCCGTTTGAGTGAACCGCAACTTTTTGCCATCATGGTCTCTGGTCTGGCCTCTGTAGCAGGGACGGTACTTGCAGCGTATGTGTTAATGGGTGCGGATATGAAGTATTTGATTGCTGCCAGTTTTATGGCAGCACCGGGTGGATTGTTGATGGCAAAAATCATCATGCCTGATGAGCCTGACTATAGCGAAGATGAAAACTTGATAGATATGCAGATGGGCGATAGCGAACATGAAAATGTTATTCTGGCGGCTGCGGTAGGAGCTTCCGATGGCGTTAAGCTCGCGGTCAATATTGGGGCGATGTTAATCGCTTTTGTTGCTCTGATAGCCATGTTCAATGGTATTGTGGGGGGGGTGTTTTCCATGTTTGGCATTGATGGTGTGACATTACAGTTGATTCTGGGTAAGATTTTTCAACCCTTGATGTATGTGTTGAGTATCCCCTGGAATGAAGCGCAGGCAGCGGGTTCACTTTTTGGTGAAAAACTTATCCTCAATGAATTTGTCGCTTTTAGCAATATGAATGAATATCTGGCTGGAATGAGTGAACATACCAAAGCCATTGTGACTTTTTCTCTTGCAGGATTTGCCAATTTGTCATCCATTGCTATTTTACTGGGTGGCCTAGGCAGCCTTATCCCCGAAAAGAAAAATTTGATTGCCAAGTTTGGTTTAAAAGCAGTCGCTGCGGGTTCACTGTCTAATTTAATGAGTGCAGCTTTGGCGGGGCTACTGTTAACTATTTAAGAATTTTGGATTGTTTGAGAAAAAAATGTCAGCTAAACCGATAATTATTGATTGTGATCCTGGTAAAGATGATGCTATTGCACTCTTTTTGGCGCTTGCTTGTCCTCAACAACTTAACATTTTGGGGATCACAACGGTATCAGGCAATGTTCCCCTGGCACTAACATATAGGAATGCTCGACTAATTTGTGAAATTGCACAGTGTAGCGAAATTCCAGTATTTGCGGGAGCAAAGCTACCCTTGAAAAGAGCGCTGGTAACGGCTGAAAATGTCCATGGCAGCAGTGGTCTGGAGGGCATTGAAATCCACCAACCAAAGGCAGCAAAACTTAAACAAAATGCCCATGATTTTATTTGCAAAACTTTGGCTGCCTCAGCTGATAATGAGATTACCCTGGTGGCGACAGGGCCATTAACCAATATCGCGCTTATGATCAACAAAGCACCACAACTGGTGGGTAAAATAAAAGAAATAGTTCTGATGGGCGGGGCATTCCGTGAGGGTGGTAATTTATCGCCTTCGGCAGAGTTTAACATGGCAGTTGATCCCCATGCTGCAGAGATTGTCTTTAACTGCAAACGCCCACTGACGGTGATGGGGCTAGATGTAACACATCAAGTAAGAGCGAATAAAGCGCGCCGGGAAAATATCAGAAAAATAAAAAATAAGGTTGCCCAAAGTACAGCAAATTTACTGGATTATTCACACATGGGAGTAAATAACCGCTATGCTGAATTGGGCGCGCCGGTTCACGATCCCTGTACTATCGCCTACTTGCTCGAGCCAGAACTTTTCCGTGGAGTTGAATGCAATCTTTCCGTGGAAACTGAATCACCACTCACCATGGGACACACCGCTGTAGATTATTGGGGGGTGACAGGGAAAGCAAAAAATATCACCTGGATGGAATCGGTGAATGCCGATGGTTTTTTCGCCTTGTTAACGGAAAGCCTCAATAGATTTAACTAAAAATGAGCTAGAGACTTAAAAGAAAATAGTATGTCATCTCGACCCTAGTGGAGAGATTTTGCTTAAGTCCCTGGCCATGAAAAATTATATAATTGATTTGATAGGAAATTATGGCAAAACTGTATTTTTATTACTCATCAATGAATGCAGGAAAATCGACTGCATTGTTGCAATCGAGTTACAATTATCAAGAGCGAGGCATGAACACACTCGTGTTGGCGCCACAACTCGATGACCGCTATGAAGTAGGAAAAATCACTTCAAGAATAGGGCTTCAAGCAAAAGCGACGCCTTTTTCTCTGACAGATGACATCTTTTCGATGGTTGATCAATGCCATAAAAAAGAACCGTTAAATTGTGTGCTGATCGATGAAGCACAGTTTTTGACCCGAGATCAGGTTTTTCAATTAGGAGAAGTGACCGACAAGTTAAATATACCTGTTTTAGCTTATGGTTTACGGACCGACTTTCAGGGTGAACCTTTCGAGGGCAGCAAATATCTTTTGGCCTGGTCGGATAATTTAAAAGAACTCAAAGCGATTTGCCATTGCGGACATAAAGCAACC
>CAZKUH010000461.1:0-2563 GCA_964555895.1 uncultured Enterobacterales bacterium | reverse complement strand
GGCCTATTATCTCACCTTTATGAGTATTTATCACTATTTTGGATTGAATCTCAGCAATTAAGGCCTTTTTTTGTAACCCCAAGTTGGGGAGACTGGTTGTTTCTTTATTTTTTCATCAAAATTATGGGTATCCAGATAAAAAATTAACCCGTAAAATAGAGTTTTATTTTAACGATAGACTCATTATTAGTGAAGATACTCGGCATCGAAACATCTTGCGATGAAACTGGCGTTGCTATTTATGATGATAGCCATGGAATCATAGCTCAAGCTCTCTACAGTCAAATAGAATTACACGCGCAATACGGTGGTGTGGTACCAGAATTGGCTTCACGTGACCATGTGCGAAAACTATTGCCTTTGTTGCAACAAGTGATGGAAGAAGCCTGTTGCCTACCAGAGCATATTGATGCCGTTGCATACACCGCTGGACCAGGTTTGATTGGAGCCTTATTGGTTGGTACAGGTTTTGGACGGTCATTGGCTTATGGTTGGGGAAAACCTGCGATTGCCATTCATCATATGGAAGGACATTTATTGGCTCCCATGTTAGAAAAAGAAAAGCCTGAATTTCCTTTTTTGGCGCTGTTGGTTTCTGGAGGGCATAGCCAAATTTATCGGGTGAATGGTTTGGGTGATTACCAATTATTGGGAGAATCTCTGGATGATGCGGCTGGTGAAGCCTTTGACAAAACGGCCAAATTGCTCGAAATTGGCTACCCTGGTGGCCCTGCAATTTCAAAATTGGCCTTAAAAGGTCGAGAAGGTATTTATAAATTTCCAAGACCCATGGTCAATCGTCCTGGTTTGGATATGAGCTTTAGCGGACTGAAGACTTTTGCGGCCAATACCATTTCTGCCAGTGATGGTTCGCTACAATCAAAAGCTGATATTGCTTTAGCTTTTGAGATAGCCGTGGTTGAAACTTTAGTCATCAAATGTCGACGAGCTTTGCAGCAAACAGGGTTAAATTGTTTGGTTATTGCAGGGGGAGTGAGTGCTAATCAGCGGTTAAGAGCTAAGTTGGCCGAGGAAATGAAAAAACAAAAGGGTGAGATATTTTATCCGAGGCTTGAATTTTGTACCGATAATGGCGCCATGATTGCCTACGCGGGGTATCGACGGTTTCAAGCGGGTTGTTTTGAACCCTTGTCTTTTAACGCCAAAGCCCGATGGCCATTGATAGATTTAAATTGAGGGATCAACCCGCTTTTTTAAATTTTGCCTCGGTTCCGTTTATTAGTCTTTGGACATTAGGTCGATGTTTGAATAACAATAAAGCCATCATCACCAAAGTTGTAAAAAGTAGTTCAGGAGACACAAAAAAACTGGCCACTGGGGCGCTGAGAGAGCTGATGATGCTGGCAATGGAGGCATATCTGAGGATAAAAAAGGCAATTAGCCAAACACTGACTAGAATGGCTGGGAGAATTAAATTGATGGCAGAAATAGCTCCCAGAGCTGTGGCTACGCCTTTTCCGCCTTTAAAATGTAAAAAAATTGGCCAAAGGTGTCCAGCGACCGTGGCCCAGGCGATAATTTCTATTTGGATGAGGGAAAACCCCATTTTAGATGCAACATAGACGGGAACAAATCCTTTTAGCAAATCGCCTAATAAAGTCAATGTAGCGGCTTTTCCACCGCCAATACGATAAACATTGGTGCTTCCAGGGTTTTGAGAACCATGCCGTCGTGGATCAGGTAAAGCTAGCCATTGACAGACTACAATCGCTGTTGAGATTGAGCCAATAAAGTAAGATAGAATAAGGGTTCCAAAAAATATCAAACTTGCTCCGTTAACTCGGAAAGAAAAAAGTAGCCGTCGAGTTTAAATCAGTATACCCTGTTCGGCTTGATTGTACACCGCCGAATTAAAACCAACCGAGCAAAAGTATGGACATTGTTTTTATTCAAGATTTAAAAATAGAAACCATTATCGGTGTTTTTGAATGGGAGCGAAAAAATCGCCAATGGGTTAGTTTTGACATTGAAATGTCAACAGATATCCAAAACGCCGCATTAACAGATTCTATTGAGAATGCCCTAGACTATCATGCCGTAACAAAAGGCGTTATCCGTTTAGTTGAAAACGCTGAAGTCCTGTTGGTGGAAACATTGGCAGAGAAGGTGGCAAACTATATTATCAAAGAATTTTCAGTGACTCGCATCAAATTAAAATTGACTAAACCTCAGGCTATAAAAGAAGCGCAAGGTGTTGGGGTTATTATCGAGAGAAGTGCCTAGTCAATGGCTAGGGTTTATGTCGGCATAGGTAGCAATATTAAGCCTGAATATTATATTCAAAAAGCTAGAGTTGTATTAAACCATGAGTTTGAACAATGTCGATTTTCCAGAACTTTTTTAAGTCAATCTGTGGGTTTTGATGGCGACTGTTTTCATAATTTAGTGGTCGAAATTTCAACACTGATACCGTTAACGCAGGTTATTATAAAATTGGAACAAATTGAACAGCAGGTGGGTATGAGTCCTGATGGCATCAAGTTCTCTGCAAGAACCCTAGATTTGGATTTACTTCTTTATGATCAGGTTGTTTGTGATTCCC
>CAZKUH010000460.1:0-2564 GCA_964555895.1 uncultured Enterobacterales bacterium | reverse complement strand
ATATTTTGTCTATCACTTCCTGCGCATTTCATCTCACCAAACCATCGGATCTAAGCCCCGAATTACAAGGACGATTACCCACACGCGTGGAACTCAGTTCTTTAGGTGTGGAGCAGCTTATCCGCATCCTCACCGAACCCGATGCTTCTCTAACCAGGCAGTACCGCGAGCTTATGGCAACCGAAGGTGTTGCCATAAGCTTCACAGATAATGGTATTAAAAGAATCGCCGAACTGGCATTTCAGGTGAATGAAACCACAGAAAATATCGGGGCAAGGCGGCTGCACACCATTATGGAGAAATTACTGGAGCTGGTTTCTTTTGATTCTGGAGAAAAAGAAACGGTGGTGTTGATTGATAAAAAATATGTGGATGAACAATTGGAAGGCGTGGCGCTGGATGAAGACTTATCGCGCTTTATCCTTTAGATTGAGTGGGTGTCGATTGACCGACTTGCTCTACCAGCGGATGTCATCAAACACAATGAATGATTACAGGTATAACAATGGCACCATTGGTTAAGAAAATACCGACAGCAAATGGTCAAACTTTGTCCGTTTCTTTTTTTGATGCCGCCGGTGAAATAAAAGGTACGGTCATTATTGCCGCTGCTATGGGTGTTGGACAGCGTTATTACCAACCCTTTGCCGAGTGGCTGGCAGGACAGGGTTATCTGGTTGCAACTTTTGATTATTCAGGCACTGGCTTGTCTCAAGTGGAAAGCTTGCGTGAAAGCCAGGTGAATATCAGTGATTGGGCACAATTTGATTGTGCGGCAGTGATCGAAGCGGTGGTAAAAGATTCAACACATCAACCACTTTTTTGGATAGGGCATAGTCTCGGTGGTCAAGTGCTGGGTTTGGTTCCTAATGCCGCCAAGATCAGCAAAGTTATCACCGTGGCCAGTGGCAGTGGCTATTGGTTAGAAAACACCGCTTCTTTAAAGTGGAAAGTTTGGTGGCTTTGGTACGTGGTGGTGCCTTTGATCACCAGAATTTATGGTTATTTTCCTGGGAAACGATTACGCAAAGTTGGCGATCTACCACGGGGGGTCATGGAACAATGGCGTAGATGGTGCCTGAACCCTGAGTATCTGATAGGTGTTGAGGGCAGTCATATCAGGGAAAAATATGCGGCGGTTAAATTTCCAATCACCTCTTTTTCCTTTACTGATGACGAAATGATGTCACAACAGAATATCGTTTCTTTTCATGGTTTTTATTCATCTTCCAGCAAAAAAATGAAACGCATTTCTCCAGATGATGTGGGCGAAAAGCGTATTGGCCACTTTGGTTTTTTTAAAGAGAAATACCAACAATGTTTATGGGTGGAACAATTATTACCGGAGCTACAGAACAAATAAAACCCGTCTAATTATCCGCACTTTTTTGGAGCATTTCAGCCATTTTTTGGTGTAGCAAGTGTACAGCTTTAAGCGGTCTGATAAATACTTTGAATTCCACTATCTTTGCTGAATCATCCCAGCTAATAATATCGACGCCATTTATTGTAATACCATCTATTTCCACAACAAATTCCAGCGCGGCGTTATAGCTACCTACAATCTCTTTCACGTAATGAAAATTGTACGCTGCAAATAGCTTGAGTGCAGCGGATAAATATTTTGTCGTTAATGCTTTACCAGATTGTGGCTTATGTACAACAGGGGAATAAAAAACAACATTTTCAGCTAATAAAAATTTCAATGCTGAAGCATCCGAATTTTCAACCAGTTTGTGCCAGTTGCGAAGAACATTTGTGGGCAAAATTTACTCCTATATACCCGAGTTCTTGTTCATGGTGACAAACTGGATATGACGATGGTTGGTTAATGTATAGTTAATAGATTCTGTGGTGGTGTAGCCGCGTTGTTCATAAAGTTTTTTGCCGGGTAATGTCGCCATCAGTTCAAACCGGCTATAGCCTTGTTTTTTGGCGGCGGATTCACAAGTCTGCAGAATTAAGGAAGCTAAACCCTGCCTGGCAAAATCAGGATGAATAAAAAACGCCCTTATTTTCGCGGCGCCCTTTGTACTATCTATTTTGTCGTTATCTCGGTCTTTTTCAGTATCATTACCGAAAAGAGTATTTCTAAAACTCCAGCCACCGCAACCGATTATTTTTTTCCCACCTTTGATCACAACAACATAATAAGTTTGATCTTTGATGAGTTGGCTATCTAGGCCTAAGGCTGATTTTAATGCCGCATCTATTTGTGCAGGTGTGTAATCAGCTTGGCTCAAAGCATGTGAAGATAAAGAGATAAGGTTCTGGATCGCTTGCTTATCTTTTATCGTTGCCAGTCGAAGATGGATATTGGTTTTCATCGTGATCCCAAACTTTTAGTTCGTTGTTTTAACGCTAAATTCTGGAACATATCCTTTTCAGGAATAAAAGCCTCTCCTTGACGTTTCCAGCAAACCAATTCCAGGTAAAAACCTGGCGCGGTATCATAAGTAGGTACTTAAGGACAAATTGTATGTCATCTTGACCGTAGTGGAGAGATCTTGCTCCGGTAGCACTGTTACAACTGGAAGTTTCCTCCACTTCGGTCGGAATGACAA
>CAZKUH010000459.1:0-2569 GCA_964555895.1 uncultured Enterobacterales bacterium | reverse complement strand
GGACGTCAGGAATTTCTCTACATTTTAGCGTGTCGGATACCGGCATTGGCATGACAGTAGAACAACAAAAACGACTTTTTCAAACTTATAGTCAAGCAGATTCCTCAACCACACGCAAATACGGAGGAACCGGACTCGGATTAGCCATATGTAAAAAACTCTGCGAGCTAATGGATGGAAAAATCTGGCTGGAAAGCAGCTTTGGTGAAGGGAGTTGTTTTCATATTACCCTGGCCTTCAATCAAGTGGTAGATACCATCGGTTTGGATAAAAAACCATCATCAGCAAAACATTTTAACTCATTAACCCAAGTTGAAAATTTAGATTTCCCTGATTTGAAAAATAAAGAAATCCTTCTGGTTGATGATAATGAAGTTAATCTTACTATTGCCTATAAAATCCTTAGCAATTTCTCAATCAACATCACGACCGCCAAAAATGGCAAACAAGCGCTGAGTATTTTAGCAAGTAAAAAATTTGATGCCGTGCTCATGGATATCCAAATGCCGATCATGGATGGTTATACCACTACGCAAAAAATTAGAAGTAATCCTCACCTAAAAAACTTGCCCATTATTGCCATGTCAGCAAATGTTCTCGTTACCGATGTGCAAAAAGCACTTGATGCTGGTATGAATGCGCATATTGCCAAACCTTTAAAAATAACTGAAATGCTTAAGACGATAACATCCGTCCTCAACGCAAAGATTTAGATTTTTTTGCTAATCGAACAAACAATAATGCGCCACTGAAACTCAAGATAAGTGGAAAAATCAACATATAACGACCATATTCAACATTAATGTTATTTAAATGATGGTAAATATTAACGCCAATAATTGGCATGATCAATCCTCTGACCCCCGTTAGAGTGACATGGACTGCCATATATTGAGAGGCTCTTTCAGGAGTGGAAAAATCATGATGACCAAGATTCCACCCAAGTACAGCACCGGCTACAGCAGTACCAAAAACTATTGATGCGAACCATAATAAAATCGACATATTTAAAATACTGGCCAGCGTAAATAATGCAATGGCGATTACAAAGCTCCAACTGTGAATAGCACGGTATTGTATAATATGGGCGCGATTGAGTGATTTAGCCCAAAACTTTATACTGAGAGGTAAAGCCGCTAACGGTACGGAAGAAGTGATTAGAATTTGTTGCCATTCCGGAATGGCTAATTGGTTATTGAGAATGAGTATCAATGGAGCCATAAACATTAAATTTCCGGAACCAAAGATAAACATGGTTTGCATATATCGACGATAAGATTTGTCCTTTTTTAAAATATCTAACAAAGTCTTGAATGAGAATCCACCTTCATCATGCCTGATTTTATTTTCCTGCTCAGCCAGTTTTCCGGCGTTACGAATTTGTAGGGCGCGATAAAGAAAAGCACCAACAATACCCAACAGGAATAACACCAGGTAAAACCAACGAATAGCGATAAGACTATTTTGGCTTATCCAGCCTATCAAAAAGCCGGTTAAGGCCATGACGATGGACATTGGCAATACCAGGCTTGCAGTGATTTTTGCGCGAATATAACGTGGATAATTAGCACGCCAAAGTGCTGATCTCACTGTCAAAACACCACTCCAACAGATCCGTCCCAACAGCGACCCAATGACCGCCAGCGCCAAGCCAATTTGGCCTGATGGCGAAAGAATAAATAACAAAATACTCACCGAACAAAGCGTAGATAATATTGATACCATCACAACCTTATTCCGCCCCTGCTCCAATCTTGCCCAAAAAGGGCTGGCGAGATTGGCAATAGCTGGAGCACCAGCAACTAAAGCGACGGCCTGATTTAGCCAAATCTCATCCACAACGCCTGAAAAAAAGTGATTGACCAAAACACCTGCTACACCACCTTCCAGGGCAGCCAATGCGAAAGCCAACAACGACCAACTGAGAAGTTCTCGTCTAAATTGATTTTTGATGTCAATTCTAACGTCCTTAGTTTTCAACGGCATAGTCATACCTTCGCAGGTGAATTTTCTGTTTTAAAATCCCATTGTGACCAAGCGTCAAGAGCAGGGAAATATAATGCTAATATAATTTTTCGCTTTTCCATTTTACTGACAACTTCACCATATTGTTGCAACTGTGGGCGATATCGACTGACTTCGGATTTAATAAATTGATCAACATTCCCACCTTCATGACCACCTGTTTTATAATCAATAATCCAACGCGTATCATTTTCATCAACAAAACTTCTATCAATTACAAATCGAGAAATTGCAAAGTTTTTACCTTTTAGTTTTAATGCCCATTCATTTTTTTGTTTGACATGCTGGCTACTTAATATCCACTGCCCTCGTGTACTGCTGACAATATTCTGACTGAGTTGCAATAAGTTTTTCAGTGCAGATGACATGTAGTCGGCAGAGACACCCTCAGCTTGTAATTGTGATTTAAACCAAGGCATTAAACTCTCCAACTCATTTTTATCAGGTAGTTTCTCTAATATGGCAAACTGTTGAAAAATTTTGTGTGCCACAATGCCAACAATCCTTGCACTCTCAGAAGCCCATGAAAATTCCATCTCAGCAT
>CAZKUH010000458.1:0-2571 GCA_964555895.1 uncultured Enterobacterales bacterium | reverse complement strand
CACGGTATTTTTGGTGGGCAGCTTACTTAGATTTGAAGTGGGTCAGTATACTTGGCGATCGGGTTCCAGTCAGCTGCTAAACGCCCGTTCAACCCAGTTGATCTGGGGTTCAAGACTTTTTCATGCTGGAATTTTATTTTTATTTTTTGGCCATTTAATTGGATTGCTCATGCCACATTCTTGGTATGGCTTTTTTGGTTTAACAGCCGCCTCAAAACAAATCCTGGCTATGATTGCTGGTGGCATTTTTGGGACTATGTGTCTGGTGGGTGCGAGTATGTTGTTGCATCGCCGTTTAACCAACGAAAGAGTGAAGGCTACGAGTAATCAAGGTGATATTTTTATTTTAATATTACTTTATATTCAGTTGATTTTTGGCTTGATGACGATATTTATTTCAGCAGAACATCCTGATGGTAGCGTGATGGTTCAGCTTGCCGATTGGGCGCAAAGTATTGTCACATTTAGAAGTGGTGCAGCCCAATCAATAGCCAATGTCCATTGGATTTACAAAGTGCATTTATTCCTGGGACTGACGATGTTTCTGGTCTTTCCGTTCACTCGATTGATTCATGTTTGGAGCGCGCCCTTGTCTTATATTACGCGCCGTTATCAAATTGTTCGTCAAAGAATGCAGTAAACTTAAGCAAGTTGAGGAAGCATAAATGTACTTGTCTGAAAAAAATAATATCAGTGTCAATGGAACCGTTATCTCGCAGGATAATATTCTTGCCGAAATGCAATATCATCCGGCAGATACGGTGGAAGAGGCGCGGTATTCTGCAGCGGAAGCCCTGGTTATACGCCAATTGTTATTGCAACGTGCACAAGCGAAAGATGTATATGACCAAAGTCTGGATGAACAAAATGAAGAGGTAGTTATTGAATCTCTGTTGGCAAGTGAAGTGGCTATTCCTGAAAGTAGCGAAGAAGAGATCAAGCGTTATTTTGACAACAATCGAACACGATTTTCTTCAGAACCTTTACTGGAAGCCAGCCACATTTTGCTTGCGGTTTCTGCCAAAGATCCTGCTGCGAGAAAGGAGATGTTGAGAAAGGCTGAATCTTTACTGAAAAAAATTCAGCAAAATCCACACAGTTTTGCAGTTGAAGTCGAAAATTTTTCTGCCTGCCCTTCCAAGAAAACCGCAGGTAGCTTAGGACAGCTTAGCAAAGGTAGTACCGTGCCTGAGTTTGAAAGACAAATTTTCGCCCTCGAAGAAGGACTCTGTTCGACCCCAATCGAGTCTAGATATGGTTATCATATTGTTAGAGTCGATAGAAAAATTGCTGGCAAGCCACTACCATTTGAAATGGTGCGAGAACAAATTGTCAGTTACTTGCAACATCGGGTCGAAAGACGTGCATTTAGGCATTACCTACAGGAGTTGATGGAAGCGGCTGAAATTACCGGGATTGCCCTTGATGCTGCGCTTTCAACGCACATTCAGTAAGCTGTATTTTGTAACGAGAAAAAATTGCCGAATAGCTTTGTTTTATTCGGCAAATACCCATTTTAATGACAAGATAAAATTAACCATAAACCCGGCCAGTATTCCCAAAACAAGTGCAATCAGAATATTCAGTTGATTTTCTGGTAACAACTCAAGCATCAGTTTGAAAATTAACAGATTTGGAATGGCCGCTATGCCGGATGAAAGCAGAAATTTGGAATACTGTTGTTTTAAATTTGTTTTACCTCGATTTGAAAAAGTCCATTTTCTATTCAACAGCCAATTGCTAAATACCGCAGTTAAAAAACTGATGCTTCGTGCCAACATAATGGGAAAGCCAAAAACGAGATAAAAAAATTGCAGGGTTAGATAATCTACAAAAAAACCAATCAGACCGACAAAAGCAAACCTGATGACTTTCATTTTCCACAATTTATGGAATGTTTTTGTTGAAAATTCAATCACAAAAAAGCAACTCTCGTTTTTTATTTTTAGACAATACCTGACATTTATTTAAAGTCAGTTTTTTGATGTCTGAGCTGGACACTACCAAGTTAAAAGGTCGGTCATGTTGCAGTTTTTTTATCAGTTTTGCTTTACCATTTGAATAATATTTTCCTGAAAAAGTTGTTTTATTGAAATAATATAAAGGGATAGTATTGTCAGTAATGTGGGAGAGTAATTGTTTGTCACTTTTTGTGGCAATCATAGGAGACGTTAAGACAAAAATGATGACGATTAATGCGATCAAAGAACTCAAAGCAAAAGCCATTATCAACTTTGGATGATAATGAACCGACATTTCACTCACCAGGATAGCCAGTGCCGGGATACCGGGTAGGACATAAGCGATCAGTATATTGCCGGCAAAAGTAAATAAGATTAATGGACTTAACATCCACCATATCAGAAATGTCATTCTTTTTCTTTGAGTGGATGAGAAAATAATTTTTTTATGTTTTATTAATTGCCATAACACCAGGGGCGACCAAGGCAGGGCATAGAGAAACCAGAATACCCAGATCATGCCTTTGCACTAACATGTTTCGTTCCGTAGAAATCTCCTTTCCAGCCCGGGTCAGTTAATCTTAGATAATGAGAACGGAAAGCAACAGTC
>CAZKUH010000457.1:0-2580 GCA_964555895.1 uncultured Enterobacterales bacterium | reverse complement strand
CCAGCACCCATCAGGCCAGCACCAAGCACCCCCACCTTGTTAAAGGCCTCAACATCAGCGATAACTGTTTTTTTCATTTCGGTCGTGGCAAAAAATATTTGAATTAATTGTTTGGCTTCTGGGGACATAACTAATTGTGCAAAGCGTTCGGATTCTGCCTGAAAACCTTTTTCTGCACCACTCTCAATGCCAATTTCCACCGCATCTATGATAAATTCCGGTGCAGGATAATGACCTGCTGTTTTAGCCAGCAACCTTTTGCGTGCCTGTTTAAACAACAGTTCCCTTCCCCAGCGATTTTCTTCCAACAACCATTTTTGTAGAGCCGCAACTGAAAACCTCGTTGGCATATTTTCTGTTGTTGTTTTAGCCAGGGATAGCGCTAATTTCTTTGCGGCTGGAATCAAGTTCGAAGCAGTCACTACCTCATGAACCAAACCAAATTTTAAGGCGCGACTGGCATTTAACATACGTCCTGTTAGCATGAGCTCAAGTGCTCGACTTATCCCAATCAACTTGGGTAAGCGCTGTGTTCCACCGCCGCCGGGTAACAAGCCAAGCTGCACTTCAGGCAAACCCAGACGAGTTGCCTTGTTGTCGCTACAAATGCGACCATGGCACGAAAGTGCCAGCTCCAATCCACCGCCAAGACAAGCGCCATTTATGGCAGCTATCACGGGTATTTTTCTATTTTCCAGCCGATTAAATAGTGTCTGACACAGCTTTGAAATTTTAAAAGCATCTGCTTCTGATGTGATATTTTTTAACATCGAAATGTCTGCACCGGCTATAAAACTACCCTTTTTACTGCTGATGAGGATAATGCCTTGCAGGTTTGAATGGGCATCAATTTGTGTGAGTATCTCGGCAAATTCGTCGTTAAATTCAAGTCGTAAGGTATTTTGTGTTTCTCCGATTACATGTATCGTTACAATGGCAAATTTATCCGCCGAAATTGTTAATTTAAAAGAACTCATTTGCTTGTTCATATTAATCCACCTCCAGGATCATGGCAGCCCCTAAACCACCGGCTGCACAGGCAGTGGCCAGCCCTACCCCACCGCCTTGCCTTTTTAAAGCATTTAATAATTGCGTGATTTGTCTCGTCCCTGTTGCTGCAAACGGGTGTCCGTAGGCTAAAGAACCACCTAGGATATTAAATTTTTGCATATCAATATTGCCAATTGCACGTGTTCGATGAAGTTTGTTTTTTGCAAACTCTGTTGACGAAAATGCATTAATATTACAGAGTGTTTGTGCCGCAAAAGCCTCGTGCATATCGATTAAATCAATATCTTTTAAAGTCATTTTCATAGCATCCAGTACCATAGGGGTGGCGTAACTGGGTCCCATCAACATATCATGCGTGGCATCAATGGCAGCAAATGCGTAACTGCTGATATAACCTAAGGGTTCGTATCCAAGCACTTTAGCTTTGTCCTCAGACATCATCAATACTGCCGAGGCACCATCGGTAAGCGGTGTACTGTTGGCCGCCGTTATTGTGCCATATTTTTTATCAAATGCTGGACGTAGTTTGTCATAGGCATCTCTTTGACTATCGAATCTGATATTATTGTCTTTTTTTAAATAGTCTTTATACGGAGGAATGTATGTCGTCATCACTTCATTATCCAGTAAACCCTCGTTCCAGGCTTTGCTGGCCAGCAGGTGCGAACGATGCGCCAGATCATCCTGGTCACTTCTGCTAATAAAATGGTCTCTGGCCATTTGTTCAGCATTCATTCCCATGGTTAATCCTGTAGAATATTCTTTGACAGCAGGCGGTACGGGAGACAGATCTTTCAATCTTAATTTTGTCAGAATTTTAACTTTCTCTGCTAAAGTCCTGACTTTGGAAAGCTTTACCAGCATCGCTGATAATCGTCGAGAAACCTGGATAGGAACCACTGACGAGCTGTCAGCACCACCGGCAATACCGACCTGAATACGACCTAATCTTATACTATCGGCAATTGAAGCTACAGATTGATAACTGGTGGCACAAGCTCTGGAAACGCTATAAGCATCCGTGGATACACGCATCCTCGATCCTAAAACTATTTCTCGTGCAATATTGGGCGCTTCGGGCATTGCCAGTACATTGCCAAATACAATCTGTTCAACTTCCCTGACATCAAGGGCAGCTCCTTGCAACAATTCCGCAACCACCATTTTCCCTAGTTCTATTGCGTTTAAATTTTTAAATTGCGTTAATTGCTTGGCAAATGGTGTCCTTAACCCACTCACCACGGCGACTCGAGCAGTACGCTTCAGACCATTATGATTTTTTATAGCACTTGTCACAGTCTGAGTTGATGGTGATGGTGATGGTCGTTTTACAGTAGTTCTTTTTCTTTTTACAATTTTTTTCTCTGACTGAACAGGTACTATTTCTTCTTTAACGGTTTGCTTTTTCATTGAATTTTTAACGCGAGTTGCCGCATTTGATTGTTTTTTGTTGATCGTCATTGTCATGACTCAATAGACACAATTAACTTATCATAACCTAGTTCCGCCAATATTCAAACGTTTGTTTGAATATTGGCTATCTTTTTAGCATCTTAGAAATAAATAATC
>CAZKUH010000456.1:0-2584 GCA_964555895.1 uncultured Enterobacterales bacterium | reverse complement strand
GATATTTTTGTGTCTATTAAGGCAATCTTGTGAACCAATAACGGGTTATTGGGAGCGAGATTAATGCGGATAGGCGCGAAAATTGCGACATTGAGAGGCGTCTCTTATCTAGGATTCAGGTTATTTATTATAATAGCCTAAAATAAATCAACAAGAGAATTTTTCATCAACTAAAAAAGGAGGCTTGAGCCTCCTTTTTTTGGGTTATCTAGCGGGGCTGGAAACCCCGCGAAGAATTTCCCGCATCACAGCGTTTATTTTGAAAGTTTGAGTAACATTCGGTTTAAACGATTGGTAAAAGCCATGGGATCATCCAATTGTCCTCTTTCGGCTAATACTGCTTGCTCGAACAGTAACTGTGACCATTCGGCGAAGGCCTCTTCATCCTGCTCATTTTCAAGCTTTTTTACAATCTCATTTTCAGGATTCAATTCAAATATGGGTTTGCTCTCCGGAACAGGTTGTCCGGCCGCTTTTAAAATTTGTGCCATTTGTGGTCCTAAATCACCATCACTTTGCACGATGCAAGCCGGTGTATCGGTTAAACGATGGGTTAACCGAACCTCGCTCACTTTTTCTCCAAGCACTGTTTTAACCTGTTCCAGAAAGGATTTAGCTTTTTCATTTTCTTCATCGAGCTTTTCCTTGTCTTTTTTATCTTCCAATTCACCTAAATCCAGCTCTCCTCGAGTCACAGAGATCAATTTCTTGCTATCGAATTCGGTTAAATGGCTCACTAACCACTCATCAACTCTGTCAGTTAACAATAAAACTTCGATCTCTTTCTTTTTGAAAATCTCCAGATGTGGGCTGTTTTTAGCTGCGGCATAACTTTCCGCTGTAATGTAGAAAATATCTTTCTGTGCTTTTTTCATCCGTGAAATATAATCTTCGATAGAGATATTTTGAGTGTCGCTATCGTTATGGGTTGAAGCAAAACGTAACAATTTTGTTATGGCTTCTTTGTTGGTGAAATCTTCTGCCGGACCTTCTTTAAGAACTTGTCCGAACTCCTGCCAGAAAATTTGATATTTCTCAGCATCGTTTTTGGCCAATTTTGCCAAAGTATCCAAAACTCTTTTAGTCACAGCACTTCTTAAGCTCTGAGTAGTGGCATTATCCTGTAATATTTCTCGAGAAATATTGAGCGGTAAATCGTTAGAATCAAGCACACCCTTCACAAACCGAAGGTACAAAGGCAGGAATTGTTCAGCATCATCCATGATGAAAACACGTTGCACGTAGAGTTTTAACCCTTGTGGTCGTTCTCTGTTCCAGAGGTCGAATGGTGCTTTTGCCGGGATATACAACAAACTAGTATATTCCATTTTTCCTTCTACCTTATTATGAGTCCAGGTCAGTGGATCCTGGAAATCATGCGAAACATGTTTGTAGAACTCATTATAATCAGCGTCAGATAAATCTTTTTTAGGCTCAGTCCATAAAGCCTTGGCTTTATTCACCACCTCCCATTCAGGGGCTTTTTCTGCAACTGCTTCGTCTTCCTTGGCTTCATCATCAGCCGGCAGTTCTGGCTTAAGCATTTCCACCGGTACGGAAATGTGATCAGAATATTTATTAATGATGCTACGAATGCGGTAATCTTCTGCATATTCTTTGGCATCATCTTTCAGGTGGATGGTGATTGAAGTTCCACGATCGCTCTTGTCAACGTCTTCAATGGTAAAATTACCATCCCCATTAGACTCCCAACGCACCGCTTTTTTTGTCCCTGCAGCTAAAGTATCTACCGTCACATTGTCCGCTACGATAAAGGTAGAATAGAAACCGACACCAAATTGTCCGATAAGATTGCTAGCATTTTTCTCATTGCCACTCAGTTGCTTGAGAAACTCCGCCGTACCAGATCGTGCGATAGTGCCTAAATTTTGAATAACTTCTTCTTCTGTCATACCAATACCGTTATCGCTGATGGTTAAAGTACCTTTTTCAGCATCGGTAGAAATACGGATATGCAATTCACTATCTCCAGCATAAAGTGAATCGTCAGAAACCGCTTTAAAACGCAACTTATCACAAGCATCCGCACCGTTAGAAATTAATTCTCGCAGAAAAATTTCTTTATTAGAGTACAAAGAATGCACCATCAAATGAAGTAACTGGGTAACTTCGGTCTGAAAACTATGGGTTTGTTTTTCCTTGGTCTTGGTCTTGGTCATGTAAGTCTCACTCTCAATTGTACGATTAAAAACCAAACCTTAAATCTTGTAAAATACTCAACTCGCAGGATTTAAGGCTTTTATAATGATGCAATGGTTAATTGGGATCTGTCATAGCATTTTCAAGTGTGACAACAATAATTTCTTCAGCACAATTTTTTGTTGGTCACTGCTAACTTCCTTTGCACTTCAGAAAATTTTCCAACGCACTTGCCATAATAAGCTAAAAAAGAGTAGGATAGACACTGGGCTCGAATTAAAACAAAATATTTTCAATAAAAACAAACAGATACAGCAGCTCAAAAATAATATTTTTTTCTGGACTGACCAGAGCGAGTCGATTCTGTAAAAAATAGAAATAAATTGACAAAAATAAGGAAAAAATTATGAAAAAAATCATCTGG
>CAZKUH010000455.1:0-2590 GCA_964555895.1 uncultured Enterobacterales bacterium | reverse complement strand
CTTCATCGACCAACGCGACACCCACACCAATCAGTCGGATAGCACTATTGTCCTGATCATGCAGTTTTCTAAACAGTTGTGAAAAACATTCCGGCAGAAAACGTCCAGTTGTGATCTCAGCTGTTCGTGATTCAAATTTATAATTTCTTAGCTTCAAGGAACATTTTTTTACCCGTGGCAATAGTCGTTTACTCTCCAGCCTTTCCATCAGTTGGAACACTAACTTTTCAACCGCCGCATGTTTTTGTTGCTCACTCATTAAATCACTTTCAAAAGTCGTCTCAACACTCACCGTCTTACTTTTTCTTTGTGCTGAGACCGGACGATGATCGATACCTCTCACCATATCAAATAAGGCAGCTCCATATTGCCCGAATTGCTGGATCATTTGCTCAAAAGTAAATTCCGTTAACTGATTCACGATAAAAATACCACGATCATTTAATTTTTGCCGAGTGACCTTGCCCACCCCCCATAATTTTCCAATGGGCAATTGTGCCATAAAACTTGCGGCATCTTCGGGAGGTACGGTAAATTGCCCATTCGGTTTACGCCAGTCACTGGTAATTTTTGCCAGCAGTTTATTCGGTCCGATACCGGCAGAAGCAGTTAACCCTGTCGCTTCGTATATCTCTGTTCGGATCTGATGTGCGATTAAAGTTGCACTGCCTGAGTGTATCAGGCTGTCGGAGACATCCAGATAGGCTTCATCAAGCGATAATGGTTCCACTAAAACCGTGTATTGCCGAAAGATGCCTCGAATCACTTTGGAAGCTTCACGATATTTGTCCATATTGACATTGACGACTTGCAGCTCAGGGCATAGCCGTAAAGCTGTTTTCATCGGTAGCGCAGAATGCACACCAAACTTTCTCGCTTGATAATTGCAGGTTGCCACGACTGCCCGATTGCCTCTCCCGCCAACAGCGACAGGGCGACCGCGTAGAGCCGGTTCATCTCTGACTTCAATCGCGGCATAAAAGCAATCCATATCAATATGAATGATTTTCCTCACAATGATGGCGTTTTGAAATGAACGATAAATTTGGCGCCACCTAAGGAAGAATCATCTATTTCAAGCTTACCTTCGTAGGCTTTAATGATGTCCATCACCACTGACAAGCCGATACCATGGCCTGAAATTTGTCCTTTTTCATCTAATCGAGCACCCCTTTTTAATACCTGTGCTCTGTCTTCTACTGCAATGGCACAGCCATCATTTTCGATAATCATGAGCAGATCGGGTGCTGATTCTATTAATTGAATCAATACCCGATGCGCACCATATTTATAAGCATTATCAAGCAAATTCCCTGCGAGCTCCATCAAATCACCTTCATTACCATAAAATAAAGGATTCCCGGAAGTTTTAATTTCTGCAACAATACCCTTGTCAAAATAAACTTTATTTAAAGCCTTTTGTAGTTCTTCTACTACCGCAAATATTGCAACCGGCGTGACATGACTCCCCCCCCCGATTACCATCGCCCGGTTGAGGTAATAAGACAAGGTTTTATTGATTCTGCCAAGTTGCGCATCCAGCATACTTTGCTGGTCCGTGGTTAATTTAGAAAAATTTTTCTGCTGCGAAAATTTCTCTAAACCGCTGCGCAGGACACTCAGGGGCGTTTTTAAACTATGGGCCAAATCAGCCAAACTATCTCGATAGCGAATACGTTGCTTTTTTTCAAAATTCAGCAATAAATTAATACGTGAAGCCAAGCCTTTGAGCTCATCAGGATAATTTTCCGACAACTGTGCTATTTGTCCAACTTCAATGGCTTTTAATTCATTTGAAATACGCTTTAACGGTCCCAGACCAAATTTGAGAAAAAGCAATTGTACCAGCAAAAGTGCCAGACCAAGAAATCCTAACCAGCTGTAGAGTTGGTAATTAAAATCATCCAGCGCTGCAGTAATCGATTTTTTTGATTCAGCCACTTGGAAGGTGTAATGGTAATCCCGTGCATTATCCCCGCTACTCTCCCAGGTTACGCCAAAATCTCTTTCAAAAACGGCCTTATGGTCAATAATGGTAGCAAAAAATATACTGTCTCCCGACAATACTGAAGGTTGCTTTTTCCAAGAAAGACCGCTGGCAGAAAGACTTCTCCATATTTCCTTACCCTGGTCATCAACAACCCGGGCATAACGTCCACTGGATATTTGATTGAGCCTTTGATCGGGTAACGCTTCAGGTAAAAACAATTTTCCGGGGTCAGTTTCATCGGCAACGCCCAGCAATGCCCATGTCTGTACTTCCAGTTGACTTTGTAAACGAGCGATCAATCCGTGTTGAAAGGCTTGTTGCAACACAAATGCAGCGGCGGTGACAAAAATAACAACAATGGCTAACGCCGTCCACAATACCCTGGCTCTCAAAGATGAAAATCGATTGACTATTAATCTATGGAGAGTGCCCACCGATATCCTCTCCCTCGCAAGGTTTCAATGGGTTTTATTTTATTTGAAGGATCGATTTTTTTTCTCAGACGACCAACAAACACCTCGATAACATTACTGTCTCTTTCAAAATCCTGCGCATAGATATGCTCGGTTAATTCGCTTTTCGAGATCACTTTCTCTGGAT
>CAZKUH010000454.1:0-2602 GCA_964555895.1 uncultured Enterobacterales bacterium | reverse complement strand
AGCTTTTGGAATGACAACTTATTTTTGTGTTGTACTTTCCCTTAAATGCCTACCTACGAATAGTCAGTAGTTCTTATCTGCTGAGAAGGACATAGGTTATTATCCCATCGATGTGAGAACATTTTGCCTTTCCCATTGAGATTAATTGACACTTGCAGATAGATTGCGCGTTGGCACAATTATGCATTAAATCCTAGAAGTTAAGCTTTTTTTGGGTGAATGGAAAAGGCTTTGAGTAGCTTGTTGAAATCATTTTTTATCGCTTGCGATTCAAGCGTCATTTTAACCACAGAAACCTGCTCAATTTTTGCACCTACTGAGGATGCCTTGGTATTTTTGATGGATTTGACCAAAAGACTATCAACGGTAGTTGAAAGTGGTGGTTTTTGGTTCATTTCTGTCACAATGAAGGTGGATATGATGGCGACAAAAGTCAGCGAAGCAGCGACATGCTTGAGTGGCAAGATACGCCAGAAAAAACGATGGGACTTGGTAGAAGGTGTGGGTGTGTTTTTCAATAAATTGGCTTCACGAGAGACTGCTGCAAAGATTTGTTTTTGCAGTTCCACATCATCTTGTAAAAAAACAGTCGCTTGTTCTTTTAAAACCGCAGACAGTTTGTTTTCGTCGGCAATCATATTTTGTGGATTCTCATTCATAAGCAACCTTTAATTTTCATGTGCTTCCTGATCGTATGACCGATTCAATCATAATACCAAGAAGGAGATAAATCAATTTCATGCTAAATCTACAATACCTGTTCTTGTGATAACTGTAAAAATAACTGTTTCACAACTTTGAGTCGAGCAAGCTTTTTTTTACTTCGATATAAAGATACTTTGACCCAACTTTCACTTTTTTGCAATATGTGTGCAATATCTCTTATTCTCAGATTTTGTGAGAAATAAAACCATAAGGTATCAAAATCATCATCTTTCATATACTGCCTGATAATCACCCAGATATTTTTTAAAGGCTCATAAATTTTCAGTTCAATGGCGAGTTGTTGTTCCGAATCGAAGGCTGTATCCAGAGTCACAGAGCTTTTCTTACTCGCTATTCTGCGTGCGATGGTATAGATCCAAGTACTAAACTGCCAACGTGAATCATAGCTTTTTATGTGTCTGAAGGCATTTAAAAAGGTTTCCTGAACAATATCTTCGACCTCTTGACGATTTTGACTATGCGCGAGTAAATAGCCGAATAAACGCTTCTGATACAGAACAACCAACTGCGTAAAACAGTTGGTTGAGCCTTGTTGCGCGCCTTCTATCAGCTCAATTTCACACATAAAAATATTCGTGGTTTTTATCAAAATAGCCTAATCGGTCAGGGTTTTTAATTCTGCAGTTGAGATAGATGACTTTAATAAAACGTTAACGCCTTTTACCTCGATACTCAGGTTGTTGACAAAAGCTTTAATATCTTCATCCATATCTCCGACCATGGCTTGTAGAGCAATCAAACCATTGACAATATTTTTTAACTGGTTAGCGATTTGTTTATCCTTTGTTACTAGGCCAATTTCAATTGCTGTATTTTCTCCCCGGTCTGAGACACTGAAGGAAAATTGCAGTACTTTTTTCATCACTGAAGAATCGAAACCCAGATCAATTTGCTCTTTGCCAAAATTGAAACCGCCATGGGCCAAGGTATTTTGTAAATTAACCACAACTTCAAACACACCTTTTCGATCAAATTCCTGCAAATTATACTTTCCATTGAGCCATGCTTTTATTTCATTTTCATCCCGGCTGATAACGAAGGCTCTATGATTCAATTCTGTGGCAAAAAGTTCAATGGGCTTATCCGCCACATTGATATTAAAATCGTCGCCATCCCCAGATTGGTAGCCATCAAAAGACCAGTGATGTAATTTCTGGCCTGCTATTTTTTTCGTAGAATGATTTTTCCCAGCTTTCATTTTGCTGAGGAAATCTTTTCTTGCCTTGTCCGAAAAATCTCCTTGTAGAATCAGCGTGAAGTCTTTAAATCCAGTGTGGGCACCATAAATGGTGAACTTCTCTAATTCATCTTTGATATTTTTTCCAAAAATCGTGTTCAAAATTTTGTCAACATTATTGTCCGCAGTACGTTGCTGAATCAATTCTTTAAGCGGTCCGTTTTTTATGGCCTTGATATTCATGTGCAGATACCAGTCCGCATTGGTTTTATTCACTGCATCGGCTGTTCCCATTAATAAAGAAAGGCCGATGACCATGTAAAAAGTTGCGACGATATTTTTGCCCATCATATTCTCCTGAAAATTGTATATGCATAGGGTTATAGTTTTTGAGGCTACAGAAGGTTACAAAAAAGTTTCCGCCGTTAACATTCGCCTCAGCTAGGTCTCGGTGCGTTGAATGGCTTGCCGAAAGTGAAGGCCTGAGCGGTTGCACCCTGTTGTTGCAGCATGTCGAGTTTGCTTTTTGCTTCTGCAATAGTTGGAATATCACCAGCAGGAAGCCACCAAAGTACTTGATGAGCCGGGGTCATTTTATTAAACCAGGCTTCCCGATCTCGAATGAGTTCAACATGAAGGGACTTATAAACAAAATTTTTCAGCGCCGACATATTTTTCCAAACACTGATATTAATCAAC
>CAZKUH010000453.1:0-2619 GCA_964555895.1 uncultured Enterobacterales bacterium | reverse complement strand
TGGCCCCATTATTTTCCCACCGGTTGAAACCGTTTTAATTGGCGTAGATGGCACTATCAGTGCTCGAGCTTTAGGTGCGCCGGCTAATGCGATTCAGATCATCGGGCGTTTGAAAATGGTCAATCCCGATTTAGCTAATCTTAAAAAAACCGAGCATGGTCTTTTTGTGCAAAAAGATGGAGAAGACGCAAAAGTTGATGCAGATATTAAAGTGCTTTCTGGGGTGCTGGAAGGCAGTAATGTCAATACGGTGGAAGAACTCACGCAAATGATCGAGCTTTCCAGACGGTTTGAAGTACAAATAAAAATGCTCTCTAATGCGGCAGATAATGACAAAGCATTGGATCAGCTATTACGTGTTTAAAGAAATTAAGTGAGATGAAGTATAAATACTGTATTTCAACTTTATACTTTTATTTTGGAGGTAAATGATGAATTCAGCTTTATGGATCAGTAAAACGGGACTGGATGCGCAGCAAACAGATATAGCGGTTATTTCCAATAATTTGGCTAATGCCAGTACCGTTGGTTTCAAGAAAGGTAGAGCCGTATTTGAAGATTTACTTTACCAGACAGTACGTCAACCAGGTGGTCAATCTACCCAAAATACACAACTTCCCAGCGGTCTTATGTTAGGCACTGGTGTGAAAGTTGTCGGCACGCAAAAAAGTTTCACTCAAGGTAATTTAATACTGACAAAAAATGGCACAGATGTCGCCATTCAAGGTCGTGGCATGTTTCAGGTGCTTCTGCCTGATGGTACCTTTGCCTATACCAGAAATGGTGGCTTTTCACTCGATAGAACCGGTCAACTGGTTACTTCAGGCAATGGTTATATTGTACAACCATCGATTACCGTGCCACAGGATTCTCAAAGCCTGACCATCGGTACTGACGGTACGGTTTCGGTGCAATTGCCGGGGCAGTCTGCCCCTTCGGTTTTGGGGAACATGCAAATCATCGACTTTATTAATCCTGCCGGATTACAACCTATTGGGGAAAATTTATTTAGAGAAACCGCTAGTAGTGGCGCACCGGTAACGGGAACACCAGGCTTGTCCGGATTTGGTACTTTGATTAATGGTGCACTTGAATCCTCCAATGTTAGCGTAGTAGAGGAACTGGTGAGTCTGATTGAAACGCAACGTACTTATGAGATGAATGCCAAAGTCATTTCGGCAGTAGATAGTATGTTGCAATTTATCAATCAAACCCTTTAAAGGTGAATTTGATGTTTAGGTTTTCAATTGTGTTGATGATGTTGTTATTGGTGGCAGGTTGCTCGATTCAGCAAATACCCAAACCAGGCGATCCTTTTTTTGCTCCCAGCTATCCTGAAATGCCTAAATTCAAACCTGCGACAGCAGGCGCGATTTACAATGTTGCTGCTGCAGATTTTTTATTGGAAGACCAAAAGGCGAAAAGAGTGGGTGATATCCTGCTGGTTAATCTGGTTGAATCTACCAATGCCAGCAAAAAAGCAGATACCGATCTAAAAAAAGATGACAGTATCGTCATCCCAAATCCTTCGATTTTTGGACGAACCACTGCGATGTTTAATGGGGATAATTCTATCGCACAAAACATCAACCCAAAAAGATCTTTTCAGGGGAAATCGGCGAGCAAACAAAGTAACAAATTGTCAGGTGATATCACGGTAACGGTGGTGCAAGTCTATCAAAATGGTTATATGTTAGTGCGTGGTGAAAAATGGATCACCCTGAACCAGGGTCGAGAATATATTCGTTTAACCGGGATCGTAAGACCACAGGATATTACCGCAGACAACGCAATTTCCTCAACTCGAATTGGCAATGCAAAAATTGAATATAGTGGTACGGGTGCGCTGGCCAATGCCAATAATCAGGGCTGGTTGAGTCGGTTTTTTTCTAGTAACTGGTGGCCATTTTAGTGAGAACATCTATGAAAAAAATAATCGTAACATTGATGGTTTTGCTGCTTTCTTCAGTATCCTTTGCTGAGAGAATCAAAGATATTGCTTCGGTAAAGGGCGTTCGCTCCAATCCATTGATTGGTTATGGCCTAGTGGTGGGGCTCAACGGCACCGGTGAACCTACGGTATATGCGACCCAGGAATTTAGAACGATGTTACAAAAACTGGGTATTACGCTTCCTAGTGATATCAAAGTAAAACTAAAAAATGTGGCCATTGTGACGGTGCAGGCTGAACTGCCACCCTTTGCCAAACCAGGGCAGACGATTGATGTCACCGTTTCAAGTCTGGGTGAGGCTAAAAGTTTACGTGGTGGTTCTTTAATTATGTCACCCCTGAAAGGTATTGATGGCAAAGTTTATGCCATTGCTCAGGGTAATCTGGTGGTTGGTGGTTTTGGTGCTCAAGGTAGTGATGGTTCCAAGGTTACCATCAATGTGCCGACCACGGGACGAATAGCGAATGGTGCTATTGTGGAAAAAGCAGTGAGTTCCTCTTTTAGCGAGGGAGATTTTATTACTTTTTTATTAGACCGTCCCGATTTCACCACGGCCAAGAATTTAACCAATGCCATTAATAAAATTATCGGTCCTGGTATTGCGCGGCCGATACGCCTTTGTTTTTAATTTCCGTCTCCAAGTTGCGGGCAATGTTCATATTTTCGT
>CAZKUH010000452.1:0-2631 GCA_964555895.1 uncultured Enterobacterales bacterium | reverse complement strand
AGGCCAGTTATAGTTTAAATTGTGCAGGATCACAAACTTATGTTCCTGATGATGATATGATCCATTAGTTAATATTGTCCATAGCCATAATAAGTATTAAGGTTTCTTTGGGCTTTATTCAGTAAGGTAAGAACAACATCCGAGCAGTTCTGTAATTTTTTAACTGATTCCATAACATAATTTTGAGGTGTTGTTTCAGCAGCTATCACCAAAACAATTTGCCCCATCTGAGAGGCTAAAACTTCAGCTTGTGTTGTCGCTAACAAAGGTGGGCTATCAAAAATAACGATCCTATCAGAATACCTTTCACTTAATTCTTCTGATAAAGTGACCATTTTATTACTGGCCAATAATTCGGTTGAAAACTTATGGCTTTTACCTGCAGGAATAATACGTAGACCCGACACCTCTGTTTCCAGAATAATATCTGATAAAGTCATTTCATCAGTTTCTAAAAAATCAATTAACCCCACCTTACTTTCAAAACCCAATACCCTGGAAATTGATGGTTTGGCAACATCTGCATCAATTAATAACACTTTTTTATCTAATTCTGCCGCAATACTAAATGCGAGATTAATTGAAGTAAATGTTTTTCCTTCACCGGGTATGCTACTAGTCACGAGTATTAAATTTGAATTTTTTATATCCTTTTTTCTATCTCCCAGCGCATTAACCACCAAGGGTCTTTTAATACTTCTATATTCTTCTGCAATTCTATTATGGGAAGCATCTAAACGAATAAAACCATTATTGTGCAAATAGTCCCAATCAAACTGTATCACTTCACAATATTTTTTCTTAACAGCTGCATTGAAAGAGGAAGCAACTGAAACCACCAGAGTATCATCAATAGCTGTGATACTCTCCGCTGGTAACTCACCTAAGTCTTGTTTTTCTTTAATGCCATGCTTTTCCTCAGCTAAAGTTTCAGTTTCTTTTGCTTTCTCCAGAGCCTTTTCTAACATATTCATTAATATACCATCCTATACATACTAAAAATAAAACCCCATCTAACATGCTAAACATAATTTTGCGCCTTTTAAGGAAAGCCAAACAGTTATAACTTCAAATCTAAAAACATGACAGCTGAATATATTATTAATAAAATAGCATTAGCAAAGACATACCTGTACACCCTAAATTGATTGTTTTTAAATTGCGCTTGATTGACCACTTCTGAAACCACACCTAAAACAGGAAGTCCCGTGAGTTCTCGTAATTGTTTAGCCTCCACAAAAGTGGGTCTGACAAATACTTCAAGTAAAGCGAGAGCAATCCCTACAACAAATCCAGCAGCTAAGACAATAGAATACAACAACTTTCTGTTAGGCGATGAAGGCGTTTTAGGAACATGTGTGGGATCAATTACTTTAAATTTTAATGCAGAAACTTGTGCATCAACGCTGCTAGACATTCTAGCCTGCTCTCTACGATCAATTAATGCCATATAATTTTTCTTAATTGTTGCATAATCTCTATTGAGGTTCTGCATTTCAGTTTCTATGACCAGTCGTGCATTAAACTGCTCATCTTCTTTTTTTAGTTTATTCCGGTAAGAATATATTCTTGAGTTTAAGGTTGCCACCTCGGCATCAAGATTATTAAGTGCTATTTTTATTGTTTGTACATAGGGGTTTGACATTGCTTCATACCCCCCTGTGAAAGTATCATCCGATGGATCTAAAACCAATTCATGTTCTTCTATTCTCTTTTCTAATGCCTTAATTGCATTGTTAATAATTGCAATATTCGGGTGTTTTTCTGTGTACTTTAATAAGATTTCATCCTTTCTTTTTTGCAATTCATCTATACGATCGTCTTCAGCAGAATTATTTTCTACAATTTCTGTTAACCCCCATTCATCACCGGATTCTAAAGCTTCTGATAATTGTTGCTGCAGTACCGTTTTTCTTGAAAGTAATTCTGATAACTGCATTTTTGAAAAATCTATTTTTTTATGAATGGCTTGAATTACACTAATTTCTCCATCTCCAACCTGCCCGGGAAGCAATCCTATATTATCTCTTTTAAAATTTTCTTTTGCCCTTTCTGCATTCTGTAATCTTTGTTCATATTCTCTAATCTGGTTATCAATAAACCGTTTTGCAGAGTCTACATCACTTGTATTTGATTGCTGAGTCTGTTCAGAAAAAACGGTTAATACGGCTTGTACAACATTTTTAGCATTGAGCGAGTCCTCAGATTCATATGTGATCTTAAAAATCTCACTTCTACCACCTTTTATTTTAACCTTATTCTTTAGTTTTTTTACCAACGCGTGAAGTTTGTCCTCTGAGGTAAAATCAACATTCATTCCAGCCAACTCAGCCACTTTAATCATATTTTGCTGTGTGAACATTAATTTTTTCATAATAGCAACCATCCCCCTAACATCTGACTGTATAGCCAAACCTCTAAGTAAAGGTCTCAACATGGTTTGTGTATTCACATAGACACGCGCTGTAGCTTCATAATTATCTGGCATCCTAGATACATAAAGCCACCCACCAATACAAATAATGCAGGCAACAATGCTCACCATCCATTTGTTACGAACAACACCTTTTGCAAAATATATAATTTCAGAGAATTGATCTAGCATATTTTTTGATCATCAATTTTTAATAA
>CAZKUH010000451.1:0-2636 GCA_964555895.1 uncultured Enterobacterales bacterium | reverse complement strand
TTGTGGAGGATCTTGTTAAAAGTGGTGTCATCCTGAGCAGGGTCGAAGGATCTTGCCAGGATCCAGACGAAAATAGAACTACTGAGATTTATCCCTGAGTCGTTTTACAATTGGTAGTAGCAGTAAAGACCACCACATTGCCCCACCACCAGATGAACCGCGAGAAACTGGAGACACTACATTTCCACCACCGTTATTTCCATTCCCAGTTTCTGCAGGGATACCAACTGTCGCTCCTGCTGGGGTTTCAGAGATAATAAAAAGACCAAATTCTATATCACTGACAAGGATATTGCCACTTGGCAGGTATGGATAGACCCCCCAGGCGCCATTAAAGTTTGCGCTATTAGCGGTGGGTGTTGCGAAGGTATCGAAAAAGCCTAAATCTTTTGGCGTTGTCGCATCGGTAATATCCAGAACGGTCAAACCTCGACGATAATTGGACATGTAGTAACGATCGCCTTTTACAAAGCCGTTATGATCAATCGCGGCAGTTTGTCCACGATAAATTCCAACAAGATTGGGTTGGGTCAGATCGTTGATATCCATTACTCTCAGTGTTGTATTAAGATTAAAAGTTCTTTCGTCGAGCTCATCCTGGATAAAAACATAGCGTTTATCTGCTGACCACCAACCCGAATGGGTGTAAGAGGCGTTGCTATATCCTGTTGAAGACAGTTTGGCTGGATTAGCTGGATCCGTAATATCCCAAATATCCAACGTGGTTTCATTGAAATCCAGAAGTAGTTCGCAAGGATTGTGGCCGTTAGCACATTGAGAGGTTCGGCTATCGGTGATGATCATACTACTGACATCATGCACATAACCAGCGTTTGCTGGTGGTGAAATTTTGAGAACGGGGTTGATGGGGTCCACGAGATCAAGGACTCTAAAAGCTCCGCCACCCTTATTGGAACCCGCTATGTAAATATGTGCCGCCACCGGTTCATTGTTTAACCCGGTACTGTAATCAACATTAGCAATATAAACATTGTGAGCGCTACTAAAATCATTAATGGTATTGGCCAAAGAAACCGAATTGGGTAGATCCGTCAAATCAATTATTTGGAGACCCGCGTTGGCTTCCGTCGTAACGTAAGCGTAAGCTTTGTACCTTTGTGCCGTGGCGTCGAAGTATTGATAAACCTTCATATCTCTCCAGATAGAAGATTTACCGGAGATAGTACCCACTTCTTGAGGGTTCTGCGGATCGGTCACATCAACAAAAGCAGTTCCATTATTCAAACCAATAATGGCATATTCTCTTTGATTATTTAAATCCATAAAACCCCAGATATCATTGGCACTGGAAGGAGAGGAAGAAAAATTTGAAAGAGGCCAATGTGATTGTAAATCAAAATCATCACAAGGGAAGTCCCCCGCCATGCCATTAGTACAAGTTGTAGCAGTTTGGGGTTCGGAAATAAGTTTTTGATACAACTTCAACTGTTTAGCGGTTTCCAGATCTAAAGTAATTTCTCCTTTTTGATTTGGTATTAAATAAAAGCCACGTTTTGCCAATTGATCTCGAAATTGAGCGGGCACGCCGAAAATATGTGTAAGCAGGGGGGGAGTATCGGTGGTGGTAGAATCCTTCGAGGTCGGTTTTTGAAAAGAATGAGTTGCATCGTAACCGCCGCTAATATAAACCATATCATTCAGCAGATAAAAAATATCTGAGCCCTCTACGTGGTATTCACCCTCAGCCACATGAATTTGATCACCCTTAGCTGACTGGTCTATAGCATATTTTATGCTTTTACAAGGCTGTTTTGGGGACTCACAGGCACCCTCATCAATACCTTTGTTGGAGACATAATGAACCGGGTGTCCACCTGCATATCGCGCATTGACTTGACTCATGAATAATAATGGCGGCAAGAAAACCAGCAAAATGGCAAGTTTGAGTGATTTAACATGAATTAGCATAGTGAGCCTTTTTCGGGATGTTAGAGTAAAAATTTGTCAGATTATGGCATAATTAAGGCTCACTAGTCTGTGGAAAATTACCCATATGAACAACAAATTTCTATTACATCC
The DNA here is from genome assembly GCA_964555895.1 of uncultured Enterobacterales bacterium. GTDB lineage: Bacteria > Pseudomonadota > Gammaproteobacteria > Enterobacterales > DRNA01. The sequence goes on along the minus strand of CAZKUH010000451.1, from coordinate 596 downwards.
ACAATTGAAAAAAGATTGTCTTAATATCGGTAAATTGAGTTTATGCCGAGTTCTTATGGCAAATGACAGCCTGTATCCTTGGTTTATTCTGGTTCCAGAAGTGGAAAATGTGTCAGAAATTTATGAATTGAAAGATGCTCAGCAACGTCAATTAATCAAAGAATCAAATCACTTTTCCAGATGTATCATGTCTCATTTTCAAGGTGAAAAGTTAAATATCGCAGCGCTAGGAAATGTCGTTCCTCAACTCCATATTCATCATATTGTTCGTTATAAAAAGGATGCAAGTTGGCCAGCACCAGTGTGGGGTACAAAAAAAGCGGTACCGTTTTCAAAAGGAAAAGCCGAACAACGTATTGCTGAAATGCAACAGATATTTTCGACTTTGGAGGGCTTTAGGAAAAACAATTAAAGCAAAGTTCTGGGGTACGAGCCATCCTGAGCCTGTCAAAGGCTCTTGCTAAGAATGTTGTCCTGAGCCTGTCGAAGGATCTTGCTAAGAATGTTGTCCTGAGCCTGTCGAAAGCTCTTGCTAAGAATACTGTCATATAAAGGAGCAGTCTCTTTTATTTTTAAAAAGAGATAAGCTGAAGGGG
>CAZKUH010000450.1:0-2637 GCA_964555895.1 uncultured Enterobacterales bacterium | reverse complement strand
GTAGAACTCGTCGTTGCCGCGGGTTGGAGAGTCCTCGGTGATCTCGCGGTCACGCGTCTCGACGAGTTCGGCGGCTTCGCGGAACCGCTTCGCCTCGGCCTCGTGGCGGCCCGCGTCATGGGCCCCGAGAGCACGCTGCAACGCGGCGCGGAGCGTCCGGCGCCGTGCCGCGGCCTCGGCGCGGGTCGTCGCGTACATCCACGCCATGAAGGCGATGCTCACCACCAGCGCCGCCGCCGTATCTGGCTCAATGAAGGTATTACTTCCTATATTGAAAATCGGATCGTCGAAGCTGTATATGGACGTCCCTGGGCTGAAATGGAACAGGTCATCAGTTATCAGGCGCTACTGAAAGAAATGAAGGGTCTCAAAGTAGAAGATCAGTCACTGGTTTTACCTTTGGATGGTAGAGATCCTGACGATGCCTTTACCGATATTCCATATATCAAAGGTGCCATGTTGATGTATTTTTTAGAAAATAAATTTGGCCGAGAACACCTGGATAATTTTTTGAAAAGTTATTTCAAACAGTTCGCCTTTAAAACCACCACAACACCTAAGTTTCTGGCTTATTTAAATGAAAATTTGCTTCAGAAATATCCCAAGGTAGGAATTGATGAAACCCGGATCAAACAATGGTTGTATCAACCAGGCATACCCAAAGATGCAGTGATCCCTAAATCAGCCCGATTACAGAAAGTTGCCAAAGCTGTTAAATCGTGGATTCGCCATCCCTTTGCACCTGAAGCACTCAATACCAAAAACTGGTCTTCACAGGAATGGGTCTATTTTTTAACCAACATCCCCAAAAAAATATCACTCTCAAACATGGGAAAACTGGATAAAGCGTTTAACCTCTCTCAAACTGAAAACGCAGAAGTTGCCCTGGCATGGTTTCCACTGGTGATTCAAAACCATTATCAAAAAGGTTACGCGGCTCTTAAGCATCATTTAATTAAAATCGGTAGAAGACGGTTGATTACACCGTTATATAAATTGTTGGCAAAAGATAAGGATCTGAGAAGCTGGGGACTGGAAGTTTACCAAAAAGCACGTCCTGGCTATCATCCTTTAGCACAAGGAACCATTGATAAAATATTTGCTGAAAATAAATAAGCTTAACCGTACATTAAAAAAAGGATACAGGGTGATTTCCCTGTATCCTTTAAACTTATCTTAATCTTCTACCTTTGATTGGCAGTCTAATCTCCTTAAATTTTATCTTCAAATTAAAAAACTGGTTCTGAAGATCGGCCATACGACTCTGATCTTTCAGAGAGAGCTGTTGTAGAAAAAATGGTGCCGATAATCCGGAAGACAATAATTTACTTTTTGTCACAGACAATTCAATATAATTACGTCCTGTGTTCAGCCATTTTGCGGTCTGCACATCTAACACCGGTACTTTTCTACCAGCGCTATCCGTGCCGTAGATGATACCCTGAACAACATATCGACCATTGGCTTTCACATTTAAGGGTATCTCAATGAGACTTCTTGTGGGCATTGATCGCTGATTAATATTGCGGGTAAAATTTGCACTCTGTCGATGAATATCTATGGGGATACGGATATCACGAATAGTACGTTTTTGATTGCTCATGCCATCAACACGTAACTGAACCTCCCAGAGCTCACCAGGATTTCTGTTTTCGGTTAAATGTAATGGCTGATTTAATCTAAACACGCCTTTTTGAGACTGTGTAAAAGTCACTGGGTAGCTATTTCCTGCTGGTGATACCAGTTGAGCCTTTAGTTTATTGATACGCTGACTATTTTTTAAAACGGCATTTACGCTTAACGTATCTTGTAAATTATATGCGTATTTATTTGAACTAGCCGTTAATATTTCGTTGCTGTTTTTATCAAAAACCTGAACAATAAACGGGTTATTTGAATTAAACTTTTTGTTACTTTTCAGTACAAATTTTCCCGCACCCAATGCTTTTGCTATTTTAAAAGCAGAACTCATTTTAAACATCTGATCAGACGTCTGAGACATGGCGGACGATTTTGACATCAACTCCATGCCGTTGTCGGTTATTGCTAACGATCCATTATCACCGGATACCCTCAGATTTTCTGGTTCTATGGCAAACAATGTTTTCTGCTGCAATGACGTTTTTTGCACAAAAGGTGTAATTCTCACGATCGCGCCAGGAGCCGTGGTAAAAATTTCAACGCCTTTATTAAAATCATTCGCAGAGATTTTCAGACTGTAAGAACGACTGGTGATAGCCTGTGGCGGATTTATTTGAAACGCATCGGCACTGTCATTGAGTAAACGTGAAAATTTAACCGTAGCATGAGATAACGGCAATGTCGGATCAGTCATCACTGGTTGCCTGACTGTCGACTTTTTAGGGATACCTGGCACCGCTCTTTTTATCCTCACGGGTACTTTTTTACTCTGCTTGGCCACTGGTTGAATATTGACCGTTCCAGGTATGCTAAATTGCGTTTCAGCTACAAGTTCGGCTGCGGAAGAAACGAATGGCGACAATATCACCGAAGTTAATAATAGTATTTTTGGTAAGTTCATTGGAATTACTCCTATAGATCATTTCTGAGAATGACATCCAGAATAAAAAATCTCGGCCGCAAGCGGGCCGAGTTTTAAAACAACCCCAACTGGCG
>CAZKUH010000449.1:0-2638 GCA_964555895.1 uncultured Enterobacterales bacterium | reverse complement strand
GGTTGTCAGAGCTTTATTGGCGCGGTGGTAATGCAACCTGGGCTTGAGGCTGAACAATATTTGACTGCAGCTGACAATGTTCTGCTGGAAGCCCTTGCGGATTCGATAGCGCTTAAAATCGCACTCAAAGAAGACAAAATTTTAGCACTGGGCAAGGAACAGCAATTAGAGACTTTGTGGAAGGCAATCAAGCAGCAAAATGTTCGTCTAAAGTCTCAGGCTGTGGTTGATGTTGCAGAGCAAAAATTAATTGCCAAGGAATATTATTTACAGGTTCAAGTTGATGACAATACCTGGATCCCTGCTGGCCGTTGGCTCTCAAGGTTAAAAAATTATCATGAAATGGCCGAGATAGATAAGGTTGTTATCAATAGGTTATTCGAAAGCCCGCAACAACATGCGATACAGATGGTTAATGTTTCTCCAAAATCATTTGCAGATAATGAGAGTATGGTTTCCTGGTTGATCAATAAATATCAATCTTTGATCGCGGCGACGCCGCTGGCTGTTGAATTTAGCCAATTGCTGGTTACGGGTAATTTGAAAAATATCGAAACATGGGTTTCCAGCTTGCAACAAGCAGATATTTTGGTGGGGATCGACCATTTTGGCTTTCATGCAGACAGTTTGCAATGGTTGACCCGGATTAAACCCAGTTATGTAAAACTTGATCCTGCGATTTTGAGTTCACTGGATGAGAGCCTGGAAAATTTCACCTTTATCGAGGCATTAATCTCCCTAGCCCATACTTTAGGTATAAAAGTATATGCCACAGGTGTTGAGACAGAACAATTATTGACTTTGGCGATGCAGTTAAATTTTGATGGATATCAAGGTTTTGCCATCGAAAAGCCAGGTTTTGTCTCGGCCTGAGGATTGCTTGGTAAAATTTCAGGTTTGCCTCCCATGAATCGGGGTGTTAGAGTGGAGTTGGTTACTTTTTGAACGCATACTAACTATCTACCATTTTACCAGAGAGAGGGAGTCGTATCATGAAAAAGATTTATCTGATAATTATCGGCTGTTTGTTGTCTTCTACAACATTCGCATCGGAGATAAATTCATTTACTGAAGAATTTCAACAAGTCGAAAAAGAATGTACACAACTTGCCAATGATTTCATAAATTCAAATAATAATAGAGATCAATTTGACAAACAGGCTTGTTTAAATTGGTCGCTGGAAGTGACCCTGGCAGAAAATCCAGCTTCAGCCAATAATGTCATTCTGGCAGCGATGAAAGCATCAGAAGATCGTACTTCTGTAATTATCAGTGTTGCCATTGCCGCAGGTATAGAGCCCGCTAAAGTCGTTGCCAGTGCAACGCGAGCCTATCCAATGAAAGCGGTTGCTATCTCAAAAGCCGCCATAATGGCCGGTGCCGATCCGGTGGTTGTTACTGAGGCAACCGCAGCTGGCAAGCCGAAAAAATAGTAAATTATTCTGGACATAGTTGAGGTCGATATTTATCGACCTTTTTCTTGTCTTTTTTTAATCAAAACTGGCTCAATGGAAAGATTGGACTATACTTTTGGACAATGCTTATCTTTTTCATTTTGGAGTCGTTGTTAAATGAAAACCCTATTGGTTCTCACGTTTTCTGTAGTTGTTTTATTCGGTTCACCAAGGTCTTATGCGGGTGATCTGGATAGAGTTGTCGCTTCTTTGTGTGATTATGCCAAGATAAATAAACGTTCGTTAATGAGAAAAAAGCTTAAGCAGTCCAAGTTAAAGCTGCGACGCGTTTATGCAGGAATTCAGTGTGGAGCCGTAGATGGCTTTACTGGCGGTAGCCTATTGAGAGTATCGACTTTTTTCGGTGCATTTGACTCGGCAAAATATATCTCCTCTCAAATAGGCAAGAAAGGGATATCCTCACCAGAAGCTGACGGCAAAAACATTATAGCCTGGACTGAAGAATTATTGCGCAGTGGTACTGCCAAAGCGCCAAATTTGCAACAATTTATTGATCTGTACAAGTCAAAATCTTGAGCGGAAAATTGTGTCAGGAGAAATGTTTTGGGAAAGGTTTCTTTTACTTAACCTGATTAAATTTATATGGTCTGAAATGATGTAGGTGGAATAATGAAAGTTATTAAAATAATTCTGTTTAGTATGCTATTAACGGTGGTAGTAATTCCAAAAGTTGAGGCGTCCAGTGAAGCCGATCGTTTAGTGGCCTCACTTTGTGACTATGCCAAAGGCAATAACCGTTCGTCCATGCGTAAAAAACTCAAACAAGCACACTTAAAATTAAGGCGAATTTATGGTGGCGTTATATGTGGTTCAAGAGAAGGTTTTTCAGGGGGTAGCTTGTTAAGAATTTCTACCTATTATGGTGCGTTTTCTTCAGCTAAGTATATCTCCTCACTGATTGGTGCCGCCAGAGTGAACAAGGTGGAGAAAGATGGCCAGACAATATTACAATGGACACAAGCACTAGCAGCGAGCGATACCGCGAAATCTGCTGAGTTAGAACAATTTATTACCTTGTATCAATCCAAAGCACAATAAGAAATCTGTTTTTTGAAAACGGGCTTTATGCCCGTTTTTTGTCTTTTGTCAATCTGCGCAGTGGTATCATCCTGAGTCTGTTGTAGGCGCTTGTACGATGAAACATAGAACAGTGTCATCCTGAG
>CAZKUH010000448.1:0-2645 GCA_964555895.1 uncultured Enterobacterales bacterium | reverse complement strand
GGTGGTATAGCGTACGCCGAAACCTAATTTCCATTGTTCGTCAAATTGATAACTGCCACTGACAAAAAATGCGGTACTATCGGTTTTTACCGTGCCTCTATTGCTGGTAGTTGTGCCTGGATAATTAATGTTGAGAGTAGCAAAATCACTAAATAAAAAGGCTGCGTTGCCGTTAAATACATCTCGTAGAGTGTCAGAATTTTGCGTGAAATAATACAGACCTAACACATATTTAAAAGCTGCGTCATCAGGAGAAATTAACTGAAATTCCTGAGTCGTCTGATCGTATTGATCTTCATAATTCAAACTGACAAAATCCATGGCACCATAATCAGTATCATTTTGATAGTTGATTCTGGTGACGCGGTTGGCTGAAATTGATTTGAAGGTGTAGTCACTACCGAGGTCATAAGTTATATCCAGTGCTGTACCGCTAATATCGCGTTTTTCCAGCCCAGGATTACTCCAACTGACCTGATCAGGTAGCGGGGCATCCACTTCTGGAAAGGCGCCAAAAGTATCGGTAATATTAACGCCGAGTACCGGTCTCCTGTTAGACTTTAAGCCATCGAGTGACAGGTTAATATCCAGTGCTTCACTGGGCTGATATCTGATCTGTGCTCTCCAGGATTGTGTATCCTGATTATTTAAATCTTCATTAGCCGGTGCTGTGGTTGGCCCAAGTGCATGTGTTGGGTGAGGGGCTAATCCAAGAGCAGCGAACGCCGGATCAAAGTTACCGGCAATAACGGCGGCTACAGGCACAACAATGGGTGCTCCGGTAGAGGGGTTGACTCCAACAACCATGTTGGTAGGTACCTGATTATTATTCCACACGTTGGTGATATAACCATCACGTTTACGAGTAGAGCCTGCAAATTTTGCAGTTAATGTATCAGAAATTGGGATGTTGACGTTTGCCCTGAATTCTGTGCCATTAAAGTTGGCGAGATTCAGTGTCGCTTTTGCTTCAAATTCGTCTCCTGGCTTTTTTGAAATCATACTGATGGCACCAGCGACCGTATTCTTTCCAAATAATGTACCTTGAGGTCCACGAAGTACTTCAATTCGTTCAAGATCAACCAGATCCTGGTTGACAGCAGGCCCCTGTCCTAAATATACGCCATCCAGATAAACACCTACACGACTATCGAAACCAATATTACGACTGGGAGCACCGACACCACGGATTAAAATTCTGGAATTAAAATCTGTACCCTGAGTGATTAACACGTTAGGTATAAATTCTGCCAATTCTCGTAATTCCTGAATACCGGTTTGATCGATGGCTTCTTCTGGAAATACAGACATGGAAATAGGGACTTCGGTGACACGTTCAGAACGTTTCTGTGCTGTTACAATAATGACATTACTGTCCTCGTCATCTTTGGCAGCTGCAGCAGCATCTGCTGCGTAACTTGTTGTTCCAGACAAAGCGGCACCAATGGCAAGTGATAATAGTAATTTTTTGTTATTTTTCACGGTTGTTTTCTCCTCCCGTATTTAAGACGGCAAACTGGTCTGTGGACTGACCGTTTGAATTCATCAGCAAGATTACCCTTGTGAGCAAGTAGATTCAAGGGTTTATGGTATTTATTAATCAAATATTGATTCAAAATGTTAACACAAGCGTTTTAAACAAACTGCTCTGCGGACAAATTTAGCCATGACAAAGCTGTTTTGGATAATAATTGAGCTCGACTTTCAGGGTGAGTAATATGTTGTTTGATCATTCTTCCGGGTTCAAGTTCTCCCAAAGGAAATGGGTAGTCTGAGCCAAGGGCAATTTTTTCTGTGCCCATTAAATTAATAACATAATCAAGTAGTTGTGTGTCATGTAAGATGGAGTCTACAAAAATTCTATGTAAATATTTTTCTGGTGAATGGTTGTTATCAACGGCACATAGATCGGGTCTTACGGCAAATCCATGTTTAATACGACCAATCGTTCCAGGGAAGGAACCCCCGCCGTGGGCGAACAAAACACGCAACTTGGGAAATTTTTCCAGTACCCCGCCAAATATCATATTGCAAATAGCAACACAGGTTTCGGCTGGCATACCCACCAACCAGGGCATCCAGTATTTTTGCATACGATCTTTTCCCAACATTTCCCAGGGATGTACCATAATGGCCAAATCAAGCGCTTCAGCCGCAGCAAAAATAGGTAACAGATGTGCATCGTTTAATTCCCAGTCATTGATATGTGAACCAATCTGAATGCCTGGAATAGATAACTCGGTTTTCAACCTTTCCATTTCTTTAATGGCCAGATCAGGTGCTTGCATCGGCAGGGTTCCTAGCCCGATAAATCGTTTTGGGTGATCACTGACCACTTGTGCGATGTGATCATTTAAAAATCGAGACAGGTCGAGTGTATCTTTATCTTTTGCCCAATAATTAAACATTACCGGGATAGTACATAACACCTGAACATCGATACCATATCGTTCACAATCTGCTAATCGTGTTTCAATGTCCCAGCAATTGGGTGTGATTTCTCTAAAAAATTTATCATCCTGCATCATCCTGGCGTTTCCATTATCAAGATGATCGAGACGAATAAAACCGCCATAACCATATTTTTGTTTAAGATCAGGCCAGCTTTTGGGTAGTATATGCGTATGCATGTCGATAGTCAGATG
>CAZKUH010000447.1:0-2646 GCA_964555895.1 uncultured Enterobacterales bacterium | reverse complement strand
GACCATATTGCGGAAAAAGTTACTGATAGCAAATTGTGGAAAGGCTTTTAATTGATTTAAACCGCAAAAGACAGGCAACAACTATCCTGACGCGGGGGAGACAATAGTAGCGCTGTCGTCTCAGAATCCCGTTTACTGAGAGTCTCTTTTTACAAAGAAAAGCGAACAAAGTCCTGCCAGTTATCGGTGTTCTTGACTATCCTGGATGGTTTCTGTGGCGTTCCTGTATAAATAAAACCGATGATCGATTCTGATTCTGCAACCCCTAATATCTTTTTAACTAGCGGATTCAAAACAGCGCTACCCGTACGCCAATAAGCGCCAAGCTCCAAAGCAAAAGCGGCATTAATGATATTTTGACAAGCCGCGGCGGCAGATAGCTGCTGCTCCCAAGCTGGAACCTTGGAGTGAGGAGTGTTTTTACTCACCGCAATAATGATTTGTGGTGCACGCAGCACTTTGCTTTTGATTTTATTTTGTCGTGCAACAGGCAGTTCGGCATCCTTGGCTAAAGCCCCTTGCAACATAGCCTCACCCAGTACATCTCTGTTTGAACCTTGCAGAACAATAAAATACCAGGGTTGCAACCGGGCATGATCTGCAGCACGAAGCGCAGCACGAATCATTAGTTCCGTCTGCTCGACAGAAGGTGCAGGATGAGTTAACAGCGGCTCTGAGCGGCGTGTTATTAAAAGTTGAAGCAATTCCTTATTTATCGTCATAATTCTTCAAATCCTAATTAAAATTCAAAATTTGTGAATGAATTTCCGCTCATAAGAACAGTCCATCATAGCAACGATTACAACCAAAGGGACACTCGCAGCCTTGTCCAACATGAAATGAGTCTGTATAAATATTACTTTTTAGTTGTCAAGAAACTCATAGTTCACCCTATTGCCTTTCTAAGGTAAACTTATCTGACTTTTATAAATCTTAAACGTCTCTGTCGTACTCAGCGGTTCAAACTGGCTCAACAAAACACCACCATCCAGCCCATTATAAGCGGCACAAGCACCATTATGTGTGGCGCTATCTCCATCGATTCGAGCCACTTCGACCAGCTTACCATTACTACGGCGTAACTGTTTGCTGTTAACATCAACAAATTCATATACTCGACAGCCATTGTAGCGACTACCCAAAGCAGTATTCACCGGCGTTACTATTAAATAGGTTTTGCCATTTTTTTCTACCAGTGCCGGCGCCTGATAATAATCATCATCCGTAACCGCCTGAGCATCAACCGGTGTTAACAAACGTCCAAGATATTCCCAGCTTTCAGGGCTGGTGATACTGCACGGACTGTTACAACGAAAATAAACGATATATTCGGTAACGTTACCGGTAGCGGCTATAGTTGACGCATCGCCACAAAAAATAGCCAGATACAAAGCGCTATTCGTCACATGCAATCCCGGCTCTGCAAAGACACATAAAGTTAATTCTGCTAGGTTAGCCCCTCCAACTGTTCGAGTTAAATCTGTGTTCAACTGAATCGCCGGCATACCACCAGTCGGTGAATATACAGGTGCTCCAGTATTACTACCATCGGGTTGTAGACCCGCACCACCAAATAACTTAACCGGTGTCGCCGAGCTGAGTCCGATAGGACTTGACGCCATTTTCATGGCAATCCAACCGTAGTCAACAAAAAAAGAAGTTAAATTTGCATTTAAATACTGAAACCAGATTAATTTCCAGCGCTCAGCTAACGGGGCTGAAGGATCAAAAATTAATGAAGAAGTTTCACTCTGCCATATACCCTGACTATTTGGCGGAATACTACCCGTGGGATTCGCCGCTGGCATCGGCCCTAACATGGTTTCGACTTTAGGCGCCGCCACTATCCCCGCATCCTGCCAACTCACACCATTATCATCAGAATAGGCCAGGCGAACAGATACCGTCCAATAGGTTGACGATACATAGTAAATTGACGTTCCAACAGACGAATAACTCATCCATAAACGATTCGTGTCAGGGTCACGAGCCACCGAAGGATCAAAAATTCCCAAATCACCAGCGCCACTAAACGTTACTGGCTTGAAAATAGGAGGCGGTGGAGATACAGGTGCTACAAATGATGATGAACCACCGCCACCGCAGGCAGTTAAGGAAAGCAACAGAAAAAAGGTTATGATGAGAAACTTCATTTTATTTTACTCTAATAAGTCGTCAGCATTTAAAAATGGCCAACTAATGGATTTTAGCTATTACACAAGATTTAAACTCCATTCGAACTAATATCGCCAAACCCACTCAGGCTTCGAATTGTACCCGTCAGAGAGAGTAAGAGAACACCCGGGCAAAAAACCTCATCATGCCGATATTTTACTGTCTATGGATGGGGATAATCAAGTTAGTACTGGTTTACCGTTTCATCTGAATGATTATCTGGGACTCTTACTTCAAACTACGCATATCAGCACATTGGATTTTTGATTTTGCTTTAATCTCTCAGAATAATATTCACTGTGATTCTAGCACTTTAACGCTTTATTCACTGGCAATTTAAAGTGTCACGTTTTTGCAGTTTTTTGTTAGCTGTATTTTCGTTCTCTACCTTCTCTAATTATATCTACTATTTCTGATGAGCTTATTTCAAGATCAACTCCTTTAACATCAAGAGGTGATTTTTTTGGTGCT
>CAZKUH010000446.1:0-2648 GCA_964555895.1 uncultured Enterobacterales bacterium | reverse complement strand
AGGGGATCTGTTTTTGCGATGCGATGACCATGTTTTCGGTAGGCATTAATAAGTTGCAAGACACCGGGTTGCTTTAAATCAGTCTCTACCTGAGGTGCTACCAGCGATTTTTTTTGCTTTGTGATATTTTTAAAATAGGATTTTATCGCAGAATGTGGAATTTCTTCGGACAACAAACTAGACGAAGTATTTAATGTAACTTCTTGTTGTAATTCAAAAAAATGCTTTTGCCATTGTTCGCTTAATGCATGAGGGTTTTCCAGGTATTGCTCATATAGCATTTCCAGGTAACTGGCGTTAGCGCCTGAAAATGCTGAGCTTGAAGCCCATTGTTGCATACTTTGTTGATGAACACCTTCAACAGAAGACTTCATATAGTTTCCACATAGCCAATTGAATTAAGCTCAAAAATTCTGAAAATAAGTTTCCGCAGTTGATGGCAAATAGAGTTTTATAAAAAAGCTTTTGTCATTAACTCTCTGTCACTAATAATAGAATATTAATTATATTTCTGAGAATATATAATTATAAGAAATAGTCAGTGAGTATGGAACCATTTAGTGCCAAAAAGAGCAGAAAATCTGCCCTTTTTGTGGTTACGCGCCTCGTTGTAACATTAAAGATCGAATTTCACCGATTGCTTTGGTTGGGTTCAGACCTTTAGGACAGACGTCTACGCAATTCATGATACTACGACATCTGAAAACAGAATAAGCATCATCAAGATCGGCTAATCTGGCATCCGCTTCGGTGTCGCGGCTATCCACCAGAAAACGATAGGCTTGTAGCAAACCGGACGGACCGACAAAACGATCCGGGTTCCACCAGAATGATGGGCAAGCCGTTGAACAGCAAGCACACAAAATACACTCGTAAAGCCCATCCAGTTTGGCTCGCTCTTCCGGGCTCTGGATAAATTCTTTAGCGGGCAATTCACCTTTGTGTTGCAAATAAGGTTTAACCTTCTCATATTGCTGATAAAACTGATTCATATCAATCACCAGATCCCTGATTACGGGCAAACCCGGCAGCGGTCTAATGACAATGGGTGATTTCAGCTCTGAAATATGAGTAATACAAGCCAAGCGATTTTTACCGTTGATATTCATGCCGTCAGAACCACAAACGCCCTCGCGGCAAGAGCGACGAAACGACAAACTGGTATCTTGTAATTTAACTTTTTCTAGCAAATCAAGGACCATCATATCTGAGCCTTGAGGAATTTCAATTTGATAATCTTTCATTGATGGCGCCGCATCAGTTTCCGGATTATATCGATATACAGATACTCTCATTGATGTAACTCCAATTAATAAGTTCTTGCTTTAGGTTCAAAAGGCTCGACAGTTTTGGGTTGACGATTCACTTCTCGTGTCCCCATCTCACCTGAACGCGGAAAATACACACTGTGAACCAACCAGTTTTCATCATCTCTATCGGGATAATCTTCTCGACTGTGTGCACCCCTACTCTCGGTTCGATAGTTAGCGGCTACGGCTGTAGCAACTGCAACGGCCATGAGATTATCTAACTCCAAACATTCGATTCGCTGGGTATTAAAGACTTTGGAGTTATCTGTCAATGCCGCCGAATTCAAGCGTTGGCGTAAATCGTCAATTTTCTTCAAGCCCTCGGCCATGAAATCTCCTGTACGGAACACGCCAAAATGGTTTTGCATGACGGTTTTCATCTCTTCACGTATCTGTTCAGGACTTTCACCCGTTTTAGTATTTTCCCAGCGATTTAATCTTTCCATGCCACTTTCCAGATCCGAATCTGAAACCTGGGGCATTTCAATTCCCGTTCTCAAGGCTTCTTCCAGATGCATACCGGCTGAACGGCCAAATACCACCAGATCCAGCAAGGAATTTCCACCCAGCCGATTACCTCCGTGTACAGACACACAGGCACATTCGCCTACAGCATAGAAACCATCCATAATATGATCGACACCTTGCGCATCTGGTTTGATAACCTGACCATGGTAATTGGTTGGGATACCACCCATCATGTAATGCGCCGTTGGCAATACCGGGATGGGTTCTTTGGTGCCGTTAACATGCGCAAAAGTTTCTGCCAGTTCCAAGATCCCTGGCAACCTTTTCTTCAACAAATCTTCGCCAAGATGATCAAGTTTTAATAGTAAGTGATCTTTATTCGGACCGACACCTTTTCCTGCCAGAATTTCTTTGGTCATCGCTCTGGATACAACATCTCTACTCGCCAGATCCTTGGCATTTGGTGCGTAACGTTCCATAAAGCGTTCACCATCAACATTGATAAGATAACCACCTTCGCCACGACAGCCTTCCGTAACCAAAACACCCGCACCATAAATTCCAGTGGGGTGAAACTGCCACATTTCAATATCTTGAACGGGAATACCAGCCCTTAATGCCATACCCAAACCATCACCAGTATTAATTAGTGCATTGGTGGTAGATTGGAATATCCTGCCCGCACCACCTGTAGCAAAAACTGTCGCTCGCGCTCTAAAACAGGCTATTTCACCCGTTTCAATACAAATGGCCATCACACCAGAAATGCGACCACTGGCATTAGTCACCAGATCCAGTGCATACCATTCACTAAAAACTTTGGTGCCGGCTGCTAAATTGGCCTGGTACAAAGTATGTAGCAAAGCATGT
>CAZKUH010000445.1:0-2649 GCA_964555895.1 uncultured Enterobacterales bacterium | reverse complement strand
CTATGCCTATATTTCCATGCAACAAGCCATCGAAGATGCCGGATTGGAAGATAGCGATGTTTCCAATGAGAAAACAGGACTGGTTATCGGTAGTGGCGGCGGAAGTCCAAGTAATCAGTTATTGGCGGCGAATACCTTTTTAGAAAAAGGAGTTCGGCGTGTTGGCCCTTATCGGGTAACGCAGACTATGGGTAGTACCACCGCAGCTTGTCTGGCAACACCATTCAAAATTAAAGGCATTAACTATTCAATTTCATCAGCCTGTGCCACCAGCGCACACTGTATTGGTCATGGCGTCGAACAAATTCAATTTGCCAAGCAGGACATTGTTTTTGCTGGCGGCGCAGAAGAGCTGGACTGGAGTTTAAGTATTTTATTCGATGGCATGGGTGCACTTTCAACCCGCTATAATGATTCTCCTGAGACAGCTTCTCGGCCATATGACAACAGTAGAGATGGTTTTGTAAGTTCCAGTGGTGGAGCGGTAGTGGTACTGGAAGAATTGCAACACGCTTTGGCTCGAGGCGCTAAAATTTATGCCGAAGTGACTGGTTTTGGTTCAACTTCAGATGGATATGATATGGTGGCACCTTCTGGTGAAGGCGCTGTAAGGTGTATGCATCAAGCGCTTTCTACTGTTAATGGCAACATAGATTATATTAATTCACACGGTACGAGTACGCCAGTCGGTGACTCTAAAGAACTGGAGGCCGTACGTGAAGTTTTTGCCCAAAATATTCCTTATATTGGTTCGACTAAATCATTAACCGGTCATTCTTTAGGGGCGACAGGTGCTCAGGAAGCAATATATAGTTTACTCATGATGGAAAATAATTTTCTCGCAGAAAGCGCTAATATTATGACATTGGATGAAGCGGCAGAAGATTTACCCATTTTGACTGCTAAAAAAGAAAATATTGAGGTGACTAGAGTGATGTCCAACAGCTTCGGTTTTGGTGGAACAAATGCCACCTTGATTTTAGAAAAATATCGACCGTAAACACCCTCACCAGTACTTTTTTTAATACTTAAGCTGAATTTATAGAGAAAATTTATTTTTCTGTAAGCTCTGCTATACTTAATTGCAAAGTGTTTTACGGATAACTCAGGATGAGTGAAGCGGTCAAAATTCTTGCAATTGAAGATAGTCGCCTTGATGCGGAGTTGTTAAAAGCTATTCTAACAACCGGTCCCTATAAGGTGAGTATTATCTCCGATGGAAAAATTGCCCTTGATGTAATAAAGCATCAAAGCCCTCCCCATATCATTATTTGTGATATAAATTTACCGCATGTAGATGGTATTAGTTTGATCAAGTATATCAAAAAATCTACCGCCTGGAAAAATTTACCCATCATCGCCATATCTGGAAAAATGGATTATAAAACTGTGAATAAAGTAATCTCTTCGGGGGCTACTTCAGTGCTGACTAAACCCTATGACCCTGAAAGATTACTGGCAGAAGTGTTGAAGTTGACAGGTTACGAGAGGGTCAGTCAATGAAACTGATAGCCACAAATTTAAAAATAATAGCGGTTGTTAGCAGTTTTATATTGTTGCTACTTTTAGCAGTTGCGATATCAATTTACCGGAATAATTTAACGGTTTTATTTTCAATTTTAACAGCAGTGATTATTGTTGCCAGTGTGGTTTTAATCGCCATGGTCATTTTTTCTTTCACCAATGATGGCAATAAAATTATTATATCCAAACGTGCTCAGCGAAAAATTAGTCAAGATCTGGAAGAGGAACAATTAACATATGACCGTCTTTCACAAGCAGAACAAAGATTACAGGCAATCGTCAATTTAATTCCTCATGCAATTTCAGTGAAAGATAAAAATGGAAAAATTATTTTAGCTAATCAATCATACGCAGATTTATTTGGATTAAGACGTAGAGATATCATCGGTATGGTACAGGAACAAGTTCAACCTGAAAATGATGAGCTCGTTGAGTTGAAATTACAAGACAATCAAGTGCTTGACAGTTATCAGGTGAACACCTTGGCAATCTGGATGACCAATCATCAAAATCAAAGGAATCTTTATGAAATAACAAAAGTCCCTGCAGTCGATCCGGTATTGGATGAACCGGTGGTTCTGGGGATTTATATGGATATTACGGATCATTATTATCGGGAGCAATTATTACATGCCAGAAGTCGCGTTTTAGAAAGTATTGCTGAAAATAATAGTCTGGTCAAAAATATGAAGTTGCTTATCAGTGATTTAGAAAACAGATTAAAAAATATTCGAATTTCAATCCTGGAATATACACAAAGTGAATTTGCTTTATTGGCTTCTTCTATTATTGATAGTGAATTGTTGAACCATTTTAATCTGGCGTTAAATAAAAATACCGATTTTGTATTGCAGCATTCGTCTGATAAAGGCCTTATAGTGATAAAAGCAGCAGAGCTTTTTCTGCATGAAGATGGGTTAACCAACACCTTAAAGCAAGAAGGGATAACTAATTTATGGGTTAAAATGATTACTGACAAAGATGGCAATAAACTGGGAGTAATGCTTTTTTGGTGTCAGTATGAAGCTGTGCCAACAGATGAACAACTTAAAGATATTAATGAAAGTAGTTTGTTGACCACGGTTGCCATGAGGCGTTTTTATGCTGAGCAACAATTGAAACAGT
>CAZKUH010000444.1:0-2649 GCA_964555895.1 uncultured Enterobacterales bacterium | reverse complement strand
CCTTCGGCTGCGCTCAGGATGACATCGATTTTTTTGAACTATGTCAATATCGACAACAATCCAAATTTTCCCTAAAGCTTGCCCTGCGTCAGTGACAAAACAGTCTTATTGATAAAATTTTACTCGGCGTATTCGACAAAATAATGCTTTTTCAAGTTGAACCTCACTTTCTCTGAGAATTTGACTATACTTTTATGAAAATTATATGGGTTTCACCTTTTCAATAAGTTAGGAATTTTCTCATGACAGATGAAAAATATAGACTAGTCACCCGCAGTGACTTTGACGGTTTGGTTTGTGCGGTACTACTCAAACATCTTGATATGATCGACGAAATAAAATTTGTCCATCCAAAAGATATGCAGGATGGCAAAGTGGAAATTACGCCACAAGACATCACCACCAACCTGCCTTATGTTTCGTCGGCTCATATCTCATTCGATCATCATGAGTCAGAAACCATCAGAAACGTGGGTCCTCATGCTAACCATATCATCGATGCTCAAGCACCTTCAGCTGCCAGGGTGGTATGGCGGCATTTTGGTGGGCATCAAGCCTTTCCGGCCAGTTGGGACGAAATGATGGCAGCAGTGGATAAAGGAGATTCTGCACAATATGTTATTGGAGAAATACTAAATCCCAAAGGTTGGGAGCTGTTAAATTTTTTGATGGATGCCAGAACAGGTCTGGGACGATTCCATAGCTTTCGAATTTCCAATTATAACTTGATGATGGATTTAATTGATTATTGTAAGGACCATACGATCAGCGAAATTTTAGAACTCGCTGATGTAAAAGAGCGGGTCGACCTTTATTTTTCCATGGAAAGCAAGTTTAAAAGCCAGCTAAAACGTTGTGCAACCCTGCATCAGAATCTGGTCGTTCTTGATTTACGTGATGAAGAAATAATTTATGCCGGTAACCGCTTTATGATTTATGCCATGTTCCCGCAGTGTAATATCTCTATTCATCAAATGTGGGGGCTCAGAAAAATGAATACCGTCTTTGCTGCCGGTAAATCCATCCTGGACAGAAGTTCAAAAACCAACGTCGGCGCATTAATGCTCAAATATGGGGGTGGCGGACATCATGCTGCGGGTACCTGTCAAATTGACAATCAGGATGCTGATAAAATTTTAACAGCATTAATAGACAAGATTACCGCTGATGGCTGAATTATAGCGGCATTAACAATATTGCGATATACCCATAATCATATCGTCAGGCCATGCACAACCCAACGCATAACGGAAAGGTTGTTGAAATTTTGAGATTATTTGAGCACCTTTTTCACTTTTTTCCAGAGTCCACTGCCAATCATTTGATCGGCAATGTCCAGAATTTTTTGTACCAATTCCAGGATATCGCCATCTCCAGCCCAATGCTCAATCACCGGCTCCGCATTCTCCTTGATAATTGTTTTTAGTACATAGGCGGCCAGACCAATATCGTCCACATAACCCAGTGGGCCAAGGATCGCTTCTGGAAGCAGATCGATGGGCGAAATAAAATAAACCACCGCCCCACCCAGCATCGCTTTATGCTTGGTAGAAATACGACTATCCAGTGTCAGTTTACACATTAAATGAAACAGATCCGGTGCCGCCAGCAAGTATCGGGCAAATTGATAGTTCTTACCTTCATCCGTCTGGCTCCACTGACTAAATTTATTTCTAAGTTTTTGATAAAAATCAATATTTGACATATTAATGACCTGTTGAAGATAGCCTTGCCAGTTTATTTCATACTGTATTTACACTGAATGTGCTATCGTTGTGTTGCACAAGATAAACGCCTGTTTAAGCCCTTATCCCGAGTATACCCCATGAGACACATTTTCAGTTTTCTGCTTATTGCTTTGGTTAAACTTCTTTCCAGTATTTTCTACCACTTTAAGGTGCACTGGATTGGAGAAAACAAATTATACCGCTGGCGAGAAATTCGTGTCATTGTTTTTTTAAATCATACCAGTCTGTTTGAACCGCTATTTTTGAAATTAGCCTCATATGGTTTTATCTGGAAAATATCCCGCTATTTAGTCGTGCCAGGCGCCGATATTACGCTAAATCGACCTGTCCTGGGCAAATTTATCAAGCTACTCATCCCTGGCTGCCTGCCCATAACCCGTAAAAATGATGATACCTGGGCAAAATTTCTGGCACAAATGAATAAAGATTCAGTGGTCGCTATTCTCCCTGAAGGACGCATGAAACGGAAAAATGGTTTAGATAAAACGGGTAAGCAAATGAGTGTCAGAGGCGGCACCTCAGATATTTTACAATATGTAGATGAGGGAAAAATATTGTTTGTTTATAGCGGTGGACTCCACCATATTCAGGCACCAGGAGATAAATTACCTCGATTATTCAAGACCATTAAAGTCAATCTGGAAATGATGACGGTGCAATCTTATAAAAAACGCATTGCAGCAAAAAATCATCATTCATTTAAACGAGCAATTATGCAAGACTTGAATCATCGTCTTGAAACTTGTGTGCCAGAAGAAGATTAACGGTGTGATTTATCGCAGCAGGAAATTCAATCAACTTCGATAGAATTCAAATTTTTTGATATCTTTAACGCCAGCGCATCCAATGACAGCTTTAATTGTTCCACTACCGCCAGATAACCGTCTTTTAAAACATCCTT
>CAZKUH010000443.1:0-2650 GCA_964555895.1 uncultured Enterobacterales bacterium | reverse complement strand
ATAACGCGCATGTTGACCCCTAAAGAAGGGTTAAAACCAAGTAGTTTCTGAGTTGAAAAACCTCTTGCCTTGCCGTACTTTCCCGTTCCACCTGTTATGGCTCGGTCAATAGGTTGATTGATATCAGCCAATTCATAACCATCCGTTACAAGACTTAATTTCCCGAAAGTTTCATCTAAATCGAATAGCTGGGTAGTAATGACCCATGGTCCGCTGACAGTGGTAGCACCTTGTCCAACATGCCATCCACGACAAACCCATCGGCCAAGTACTTCATCAGGATAGGCTGGGCTGCCATCTTCATTAACGCCTTCATGGGTGTCCAGAAATCCGTGGGGATAAAGGTAACCTTCGGTGATAAATTCATCACCATAAGCAGGCAGTCCATTTTCATCAACAGGTTCTGAATCAAATGAAAATCGGGAACCATTTTCAGCAATATCAAAACGTAGGTTTTTGTAGGAATGACCTCTTTCCTGTTTTTGGTGGTGTTTTTTCATTTCACCCGCATTCGCTTGAGAGATTATAAATAATGCGAATAAAAGGGTAAAAATGATAGTTAACAGTTTTTGTGGCGTAGTATTTGAAGTTAATTTGAACATGGTGTTATTTCCTTATTTTATCAATTTTCAGCAACAACAGATGATGCTGGATAGAAAATCAAATCATCCTGCAAAGTAATTTCAAGATGATTTGGTCGCTTACTCTAGAGAATATGGCCGTATAAAACATAAAAAACAGCTAAGGATTGTCTAACAATTAACCATAATGTTGTGTAGTATGTAACGGTGCTATGATGAACTTAAAGGGAGTTTATCCCCGTATTTTTAGTTGTTACGGGTATGGATAAAAATCATAAAACGGATATTCTCATGATTTTCAAATTCAGGAATTCAGTATTAGATACAGCAAATTTCACTTTGTTGACCGACGGACAGCCAATCTCGGTTGAACCCAGAGTCTTTGATCTGATTGTGTATTTAATAAAACATAGAGATAAGGTTATCACCCGTCAGCAATTATTTGATGATTTGTGGGAAGGCCGTTCAGTTTCCGATGCCACCTTAAGCAATCATATAAAAATAGCTAGGGCCGTTCTGGGCGATGATGGTGAGCAGCAAGCCGTTATAAAAACCATCCGTAGCCGAGGTTATCAATTTATTACAACAGTGGAAGAGACCTCTCAAAATATGGATGTTGAGAATACAATCAGAGAAATTAACACAACAAACACAACTAATTTTGCACATTCAGCATCTGATAAAAATTCATCGAAAATAGTTATTGGCTTAATTGTTGGGCTTTTCATCACTCTGCTTTTCTTTTGGATACAGTTAAATTCCCCAACTTCAAATACGGACAAAAGTGTTGAGTTTGATACACGGCCCTACATTCTGGTTGTCCCTTTTAGCTTGTCAGCCGCAGATGCTGATAAATGGCTTCCATTTGCAGATCAGATAACCCGTGAAGTTATTCGTAACCTCAGGAAAATTTCCGGGTTGCGAGTCATACCGGCATCATCTGCTTTTACTTTTATGCAGAATAAAACTCCATCTTTTATACATCAGCAATTACCGAATGTTCGATATGTTCTTGATGCTGTTGTCAGTATCGGTTCAGAAGGTAACATTCGAATAACTCCAGAGCTTGAAGATATTCAAACTGGCAAACTAGTTTGGGATCATGATTATCGAAGTCGAATTGATGATAGCAATTTCTTCAAGGTTCAATCAAATATCGCCGCATCAGTTTCCGACTCGTTAAAAATTGTTATACAAGAGGAAGAACTTAACGCACTTGGTGAAATGCCAACAGGCAATCTAATTGCCTATGAGTTATATGTTAAGGGTAAACAACAGTTCGATATTCTGACCCAGGAATCATTGTATCGCGCTATTGCGTTATTTTCTGAAGCCATTGATCTGGATGCAAATTTTGAAGAGGCCTATATTGCCAAGGCTGATTCTTATCGTATGTTAATGTCCTATTATGAAAAGCCTGTTGATACGCTTCCTCTGGTTATCGATGCAGTGGTTGCAGCCTTGAAAATAAATCCTGATTCAGCAGAAGCACGTTCTTCTCTTGGATTAGCCTATGTTTTTGCCTGGCGTTGGGAAGATGCATGGAACATGCTCAATGAAGCGAGAGAACGTGATGCGGGCCTAGCACTGACCGAATTAGGTTTTGCACTTTATTATTCAGGACTTGGAGATATCAAAGGTATTCATCGCTCGCTGACTCGTGCCAGTCAACTTGATCCGCTGAATGTAGAAATTGCAGATTGGGGACATTGGTCATTAGCAATGGCTGGTGAGCTTGAACAGGCTGTTGCTTGGTCTAAAAAACAGATTAGGCTTCATCCGAAAGTCGGCGTAATTTATAGCGGGGCAAGCATTTCGGCAGCAATCTCGGGCGATTTTGATCGGGCAATTAGATTAGCGAAGCAAGGCGTGGTTCTGGATTATGGTTCTTCTTTTTCTCTTCTAGCCCTTGCGCAAACTTATGGTTATGCCGGGCAACTGGATCAGATTCGGCCATTGTTAAAAAAAGTAAAGCAGCACCCCGGTTATGTATGTCCTTATGAAACAGCCATTGTATATACCCGTGCCACCTGAAAATGCAGGATTTCAGAGTGCCTGAGAGCATTCAA
>CAZKUH010000442.1:0-2652 GCA_964555895.1 uncultured Enterobacterales bacterium | reverse complement strand
CCCAATACCGTTTGTTTCTCAATGTTAGTAAACGTGTTTCGCCTTCATGTTTTAATAACAAATATTTAATCAAAGCTAATAAAGTTGGCAAGCTTATCAATAGAAGAGCAGTAAAAAAAGCGATAAGGAATTGATGATTTAAATTGCTAATTGTTATTCAAAGAAATAACAATTACAATTGTTCAGTTGAACTTGGCATCATCATATTTATTTTGAAAACAGCGTTTTCCGAGGGTCATTCAAAAATGAGAAAAGAAATATTTCTCTTTGAGAAAAATAAAAATTTTATCAAGTTATTTTTGTGTTTGTTTGGTTTAGTCACTTTTTCCTTGCGCGCACAGCAGAGCCCGTTGTTTATGGCCGGCAAAAACCCCACGTATCGGGAACCTCAGGAAAGCTTAATTATTCAAGTGCCAAAGGAAAATTTACCCACTAAAGACGAGAAGTTTTCTTTGGAATTGGATAATGTTGATGTCACTGAGATGATTCAGTATGAGGATAACAAAATTATTTTTTCACCGGTGCAAGCAATGTCACCGGGTAGTCATGAACTGAAACTGTTAAAATACACCGAAGATGATAATAGCCAAGAACTGGGTCTATGGCGATTCGAAGTCAGGCAGTCAGCAACTTTTAAGCAGTATGGTGCAAGCGCAAATATAGAGCTGACAGATACCTATCGACTTGATGAAAAAAATCTGTTTGAACCCTTGCCAAAGCGTCAACAGATCCAGGGCAGTACACAGGTTAATTATAGCGCCGACACCGGTAACTGGCATACCCAAGGGCAATTTGATCTCATTTATAATAGTTCGAATGACGGACAATTTGGAGCGCGAAAATTGGATAATGGAGAATTTTTATTTTCTGTTGGGAATGGAACGACAGCGCTGCAGGTTGGCCATCAAACTATTGGCGAAGGCAGCATGGTCATGGATGGTTTTAGACGTCGAGGTGTATCAATTGGTGGTAATTTTTCCACCCTGCAATCCAAGGTTACTGGCTTCGTCCTCTCGAGTGAAGATGTTGTTGGTTTTCGTCGGGGATTGGCGGTTAATGATGCTAATCGCCGGGTTGATGGCGTTAATTTTGTGACCAACCCTTTTGCGGATGAAACTTTAAGTATTAGCGGTACTTGGTTGACCGGCAGGCAGCAAGATGAAACGGGGTTCGTTGCTTCCATTGATAGTCTTGATCCTGCTACAAGTCAGGGCTCGGCACAATCGCTAAAAGTAAAGAGTCAACTCCTGGAAAGCAAACTGCAACTGCAATTGGAGTATGCCAATACCCGTTTTGATACTAATGCGACTGATTCCATCCAATCCCAAAACGATAATGCCTATCATTTTAAAGCCAGTTATTCGGATGTTACGGAATCGGGTACTTCATGGAATGCCGGGGTAGAGAGTGGTCGGGTCGGGCCTTTTTTTAAAAGTCTGGCCAATCAAGGATTGCAAGCTGATAATCGCTCAATTTTAGCTTCTGGTGGTGTTCAATGGTCAACGGTGGGGCTCCAGGCAAATTTACAACGGCAAAATGATAATGTAAAAGGCTTAGTGGAGTTGCCGCGGATCCAGACCGATGTGTCGAGCGTATCGCTAAACTGGACGCCTATACTTGAGGCCGGTGAGAGTTGGTTCGGGACGCCAAGTTTGGATACTACTTTTTCAAGACAAGATCAAAAACAAACACTTACCCCAACAGATTCATTTCTTTCAGCAACCAATAATACGCTCGATAATTGGCAAACCAATGCCTCTTTTAACTATTTATCCGGCAGTTGGGGTGTTGCTCTGGGGAGTAATAAACTGCGCGATTTCAGTGGGATACAAAATGATTCTGATACCACAAGTTTTGGCATGAACGGCAGTATGTCATTTTTACAACAAACCTTAAATTTTTCTCCATCCATTCAATTTGATCGTACCGAAGATTTACAAACAAATCTGATTTCTGACTCCATAACCTATAGTCTTCAGAGTACTTTTACCATTATCCAGGATGAATTGGATGGCTCACTATTATTAAGTATGAGCAGAAATCAAACCACTGATAATTCAATAAACTCAGATGCTAACGCCGCCAGTTTAACCCTCAACTGGCGTGCCTTGGAAGCCAAACCCAATAGACCGGGCTTGAATTTCGGGTTGAGTGGACAATATAATGATACCAAAGACAAGATTTTTATTAGTAATAGTCTTGGGACTTACCAGATTTTTTTAACCTTTACCATAGTTTTTCCAGCTCAACTTGGTGTAGTACAATGAAGGAGTTATGCAGATGAGCAATTTTGAAATAAAGGTAAACAAAGTATGTTTGCTGTTATTGATGTTCACTCTAAGCCCCTGGGCACAAGCTCAAATTGTCACAGTGAATGCCAACGCTTCAACTACCAGAGTTTCGATTTCATCAACAGGGCATAGTCAGGTGAGATGGAATGTGCTGGAAAATGCCGCTAAGGGTGGCAGCGTTTCGATAAACTCAATTAATGGCACCTTTA
This sequence comes from uncultured Enterobacterales bacterium, assembly GCA_964555895.1. Classification (GTDB taxonomy): domain Bacteria; phylum Pseudomonadota; class Gammaproteobacteria; order Enterobacterales; genus DRNA01. The sequence continues at coordinate 152 of CAZKUH010000442.1, read as the reverse complement.
TAGCGCCAGACAATACCGTGTTGGGAACGACAACCAGACCATTGCAGGCTTCCAGAAATATGCCAGTTCCGGGTAACACCACATTCAATTTTGTGGATTCATTAGTTATTCCACAAACCGTCATAAGAACAGCACAGCGTCGAGGTTTTAGC
>CAZKUH010000441.1:0-2655 GCA_964555895.1 uncultured Enterobacterales bacterium | reverse complement strand
TGCCGATAGGAGTTATTATCTAGGTGATCCGGACTTTGTAAAAGTACCGGTTGCCCAGTTAACCAGTAAAGCCTATGCAAAAACTATTAGCCAGCAAATTACCCTCGGAAAAGCCAGACGCTCAAGCGATGTAAAACCAGGTAATTTGATTCCCTATGAAAGTCCTCAAACAACACATTTTTCTGTGGTGGATAAAGATGGCAGCATGGTAAGTAACACATATACTTTAAATTATAGCTATGGCAGCGGCCATATGGTTCCCGGTACCGGTATTGTTATGAATAATGAAATGGATGATTTTTCCGCCAAGCCTGGCGTACCTAATGGTTATGGTTTAATTGGCGGTGAAGCCAATGCAGTCCAACCCGGTAAGCGACCATTGAGTTCCATGACCCCAACCCTGGTTTTTAAAGACGGCAAACCTTTTTTGGCAACAGGTTCTCCCGGTGGCAGTACTATCATTACTGTTACTCTTGAAACTATTGTCAATGTTATTGCATTTGATATGAACATTGCTGCAGCTACGGCCTGGCCTAGATTTCATCATCAATGGTTACCCGATGTGGTCTATGTAGAACGGGGGATCAGTGAAGATACCAATAATATTTTGCGAAAAATGGGTTATACCATCAAAAAAGGCCGAACGCTGGGAAATACTCAATCCATCCAGGTTATCAATGGCATTCAATACGGCGCGGCAGATCCGCGTCGGCCAGGTGGAACGGTAGTCGCGGCCAAAGCCCAGGGGAAATGATACCCTGCTAATTCCCGATTTCCCCGAGCACTGTTGTTCACACAGTTACCACAAGAAAACTTATTCCTGGTGTTTGATGGTGAGGATTTCACAATCAAGACTTTCCAATATGCTTTCTGCTGTGTTGCCAATGAATATGCCAGCCAAACCTTCTCGTGCAATGGTGCCTAACACAACCAGATCAATATTGAGTTCACTGACGCACTCGGTAATGGCAGAATTAGTATCACCATTGAGGGTTTCTACCTGATTGTCCGCTATTTCAAATTGTCGGGTTAATTCAAGCGTTTTGTCGTGGTGTTCCCGCTGTAAATCATGCAAATATTCATCCTGATAAATACCTGTGCCATCCAGAGAAACACCGAGGGGTACGGGGATAAAAGCATTGATAACTTTTAATTTAGAATTGAATAATTGACTGATTGATGCGGCATACTCCAGGATCTTGAGATCAAGTTGACGATGTTCTTCGTCAATTGCCAAAGCACTGACAGCGGCTAAAGTTTTGGTCGGTAATGAGGGTTTTTCTGAATGCACCATGAGCACTGGTGCGGGGCATTTCCTTAATAATTTCCAGTCTGTTGGGTTATAGAACAGTGTTTTAATTTTCGAATGGTGGCGACTTGATTTAATCACCAGATCAGCGCTGACATCTTCTACTGCAGTAAATATACCGTCAACCGCATCTTCAGCCCAGCCGAGAGCATAGTTGACTTCAATTTCTTTCTCTCTCAACGGAACGGCAAGTTGATGCAAAAACTCTAGACAATTATCGGTGAGCAATTTTGTTATATCTTCTTCAGCAGGCTCTTCCCCAAGCGCTGCCACAGCAGATGCTATTTGCTTTAGCCTACTTTTGGCTCCTAGGCACAGAGTGATTTTTGCCTGGTTAAGAGCCGCTATTTGTTCAGCTCGCATCAACGCGGGTTGAATCTCACTATTTGCTTCGAGTACAACTAACAGATTTTTAAAAGTTTTCATATTCCATCTCCTGAGCATAATAAATACACTCATTTATGCTGAAATGCAAAGTGGATAATGTACAAAGTCGCATAAAACAGCAATTATTGTCGGCTGGTTACTTTTGTCACATAATGTTGACTTAAGAATTTAAAGCGAATACTCAATAATATTGCTGCTGTGATCAACGCGAGTATGATGCCCATCCAAAATCCTGAAGCATGGTAAGTGCCGGATAAATAAAAACCCACCGGGAAGCCAACCAGCCAATAGGCAATCAGGCTGAAATACATCGGGATTTTGGTATCATGCAAGCCTCTGAGTGCGCCTAAAACTGTGACCTGAACCCCATCAAACAATTGAAAAATAGCGGCAAAAAATAATAAAGTTATGGCAACTTTTACCGTTCCTTCATCGGAGGTGTAAAAACCGACCAACAACTCAGGAAAAAGCCACATGGTCAAAGCTGAGACAATCATGACCAAAAATGACAGTCCTGTACCTAAATAGCCGATTCTGGTAGCGGTGACAAAATCATTTTTACCAAAAAAGTAACCGACTCTTGCTGTCGTTGCTATGGAGATGCCCATCGGGATCATAAAAGTCATTGAGGCGATATTCATGGCGATTTGATGGCCAGCGACAATTTCAACGCCATAGGCGGCTATTAATAATCCAGTGACCGCAAAGAGGGTGATTTCAAGGCCTAATCCTATGCCAATAGGAAGTCCTAAAGTGATGATTTTTTTAATTTCAGCATAGTCGATGCGGACATTGCTGAGCTGTTTTTTTATCGCCGAATATCCGGAATAATTGAGGGTGAATAACAACAAAGCAATAAATAAATAGCTGTAAGCGATAGTTGTGGCATAACCTAATCCCGCAACACCCCAGTTAAATTTAAATAAAAATAAATAATTAAAAAATATATTCAAAGGCAG
>CAZKUH010000440.1:0-2670 GCA_964555895.1 uncultured Enterobacterales bacterium | reverse complement strand
TCATGATAGTTCTCATAATTGAGATCATGGACTAAATAGAAATATTTTTCAGACTTATTTTATACTGGAATCACGAACCCCGTTCAGACTCATCTTATATTGGACAAGGCTGCCATTTTTCATGGTGGGTGAGTCGTGGTAGAATAACGCCTTGGTTCCGACGCTCCTGTCGCCGGTTTTTTAATCTAAATTAAGAAGGAATTCAATTAATGTTGTTAGATTCAAAGCTGTTACTCGTTGGTGCAATAATATCTCTGACTTTTGCTAATTCATTTGCCACTAACACTAAAGAAATTAAAGAAAATAACCCTTTCCTGCATGCCAGTACGCTGGATTATGAAGCACCGCCTTTTGATAAAATAAAAGACAGTGATTTTTTGCCTGCTTTTAAAGAAGGTATGCGACAACAATTAGACCAAATTGAGGTGATTACCCATAATAAAAATAAACCTAGTTTTGAAAATACCTTGGTTGCTTTAGAAAAATCAAGTGAATTACTTACACGTGTTCAACGCGTGTTTCTTGCTTTAGCGAGTGCCAATAGCAATCCTACACTACGGAAGATTCAAGAAACAATCGCCCCTCAACTAGCTGCTCACAAGGATAAAATAAAGCTAAATGATGTTTTGTTTAGCAGGATTAAAACGATATACAATCAGCGAAAAGCATTGAAACTAGATCTTGAATCACTCAGGCTGGTTAATTTTTATTACGATACATTTGTACATGCGGGGGCAAATTTATCAGTTGGCGATAAATCCAGTTTGAAAAAATTAAACCAGGAAGAAGCTTCGCTTAGTGCCAAGTTTGTGAACAAGTTATTAGAAGGGACAAAAGCATCGGCATTAGTACTTAATTCCACAGCCGAATTAGCCGGATTATCAGCCGAAGAAATAAAAGCTGCCGCAGTAAATGCCAAAGGTAGAGGTCTTAAAGGTAAGTGGTTATTACCATTACAAAATACTACGCAACAACCTGCGTTGCAATTTCTCAGCAATCGGAAAACGCGTGAAAGGTTATTTAATGCGTCTTGGAACCGTTCGGAACTGAATGACAAGAATGACACGCGTTCTGTGATTGAGCACCTGGCTAAAGTTCGTGCCGAAAAAGCCAAGTTATTGGGATTTAAGAGTTATGCTGACTGGAATTTACAAGATCAAATGGCAAAATCCCCCGAAGCAGTTGCCACATTTTTGAAAAAACTGGCACCAGCGGCAGTCTCTCATGCGAAACAGGAGGCTAAGCAAATTCAAAAGATGATCGATAAAGATGGTGGGAAATTTAAACTCCAACCCTGGGATTGGGCATTTTATGCCGATAAAGTACGGAAAGCGCGTTATGATCTCGATGATGCTGAAATCAAACCTTATTTTGAGTTAAATAGAGTATTAAAAGATGGCGTTTTTTATGCGGCTAATAAACTCTATGGTTTAACCTTCAAAGAGCGTTTCGATTTGCCTGTTTACCAGGCAGATGTACGAGTGTTTCAGGTTTATAACGAAGATGGCAGTACGGTTGGTTTATTTTACGCCGATTTTTTTAAACGGGATAATAAAGGCGGTGGTGCATGGATGGACAACCTTGTTGGCCAATCTTATTTGTTAGGGACTCAGCCGGTGATTTATAACGTCACAAATTTCACCAAACCTGCCAAAGGACAACCAGCACTCATTTCTTTCGATGATGTTATTACCATGTTCCATGAATTTGGTCATGCATTACATGGTTTTTTTGCCGAGCAAAAATATCCCAGTCTCTCTGGAACCAATACCGCAAGAGATTTTGTTGAATTTCCTTCACAGTTTAATGAACATTGGGCGTCTTATCCCAGCATCTTTGCAAATTATGCAAAACACTACAAAACTGGTATGCCCATGCCTAAAACTCTGGTCAATAAACTTAAAAAATCAGCAAAATTTAACTCGGGTTTTGCGTTTACTGAAGCTTTAGCTGCCGCCGATCTCGATATGGCCTGGCATTCTCTGCCAGCAAATGCACCGTTACAAGATTCCGATGTCTTCGAAAAGAAAGCATTAAAGCAAGCAAAAATTGATGTAAAAGAGGTGCCGCCTCGTTATCGTTCGAGTTATTTTATGCATATTTGGGGGAACGGCTACCAAGCAGGATATTATGCCTATCAGTGGACTGAAATGCTTGATGATGATGCTTATTCCTGGTTTGAAGAACATGGTGGATTGAGCCGAAAAAATGGCGACAGATTTCGCAGATTGATCCTTTCCAGGGGAAATACGCTGGATTATGGAGAAATGTTTAAAGCCTTCAGAGGCAGGGACCCCATCATTGAGCCGATGTTAAAGCATCGCGGGTTAATTGATTAAAACCATAAAGTAAAAACAAAAAAACCGGTTTTCCGGTTTTTTTGTTTTTAAGTCCGAAAAAAATGCATTGAGCTAGATGTTATGGGTATTGACAATTGATTATCTGGATTTCACTCGGGAATATGTTACGTTCTAGTAAGAGTAGATGATATTGATCTCGAGGTTTACAAAAATTAAAATGATCACTACAAACCACCACAGGAAATTTAAAGAGATAAGGATTGCTAACAACAATTTATTCACTGGTAAAGCGTAACTAATACCATCTATATTTGCTATTTGCTATTAGTCAAGACCCGCTGGATAAGCGTCAGCGTTGGTAAACTTTACG
>CAZKUH010000439.1:0-2673 GCA_964555895.1 uncultured Enterobacterales bacterium | reverse complement strand
CCTGTAAGCGATAGTGACACCCGACAGATCACCTATATTTTCTCCCAGCGTCAATTTGCCATCAATATTCAGATCAGCAAAAACCTTATAATTAGAATATTGCGCTACCAGTTTGGCCGTTCTTTTTTTGAATTCAGCCAGATCTGCTTTACTCCACCAGTTTGAAAGATTACCACTGCCATCATATCGGCTTCCCTGATCATCAAAACCATGACCCATTTCATGGCCAATAACCGCGCCTATGCTACCGTAATTAACCGCATCATCTGCTTCAAGATTAAAAAATGGCGGTTGTAAAATGGCTGCGGGAAAAACAATTTCGTTTCGGGTTGGGCTGTAATATGCGTTTACTGTTTGTGGCGTCATACCCCATTCCCATTTACGAACAGGCCCGGCTAATTTCTCAATATCTTTGTTGTGGCTATCATGACGGGCACTCATAATATTGGCAATCAGCGCATCTCTTTTGATCTCAACAGCTGAATAATCCTGCCATTTGTCTGGATAACCAATTTTTGGTTTAAAGGCAGCCAGTTTCTTTTTAGCTGCGGCTTTGGTGGTAGCAGACATCCAGTTTAAAGCTTCAATACTGTCACCATAGGCACTACGCAAATTTTCAACCAATTGGGTCATGCGAACCTTGGCATTTTTAGTGAAATGGCGCTTCACATAAACTTTGCCAATCACTTCGCCTAAAGCGCTATTGACCAGATTAACACCTTTTTTCCACAGCGGTCGTTGTGCTTTTCTGCCATTGAGCATTTTCGAATAAAATTCAAAATTTTGCTTCTCTAAATCTTCGTTCAAATAAGAAGCGTAGCTATTAAGTAGATTCCATTTCAGATAGATTTTCCAATCCGCTAGTGAAGTTTTGCCAAAAATACCACCAAAGCCCCGAATAAACTCGGGTTGATTAATGATAATGTCTTGCTGTTTTTCCACGCCCTGGGCTTTGAGATAAACAGACCAGTTAAACTTATCCGTCAATTTGACCAGATCCACCACTCGATATTTATTGTAGCGTTTCTCACTGTTACGATTTTCACGTCTATCTCGATGGAAACCAGCCAACTGCGTTTCCAGATCCATAATCATTTTTGCTGCTTTGTTTCCCCCTTTAAAGCCTGCAAGATCGAACATTTTTTCAATATGCTGCAAATAAGCCTCTCGTATTTTTTGTGATCGCTCATCTTTTTTAAAATAATAATCCCGATCAGGTAAACCCAAACCCGATTGCCAGAGGTAAGCGGCATAACTGGATGATTTTTTCGCATCAACCGTAACGTAAAATGCCAAAGGGTTACTGACACCAATAATTTGTCCTGTGGCAAAATAACTTGCCAAGCCATTTTTCGAGGTAATCCCTGTTATTTTTGCTAACTCACTTTTTAACGGTGTCAGCCCCAATTTATTTCGCTGTTGCAAGTCCATATAAGAGGCAAAAAGATCACCGACTTTTTGTTCGTCACTTCCTGCGAGGTTGTTTGTCGCTGAAACATTTTCAATTATCTGTTTCACATCCTCATCGGCTTGATCACGCAGCATATAAAACGAGCCAATAGCGGTTTTATCAGCAGGAATTACGTGTGATTTTAACCAACCCCCATTCACATAACTATAAAAATCATCCTGCGGTCTGACCGACTTATCGATGTTTTTAAAATCAATACCTGAAACCAGGTTTTTAACATCCATAGAAGATGCTGTAGATGTTATCGAACTTTTGTCTAAGCTATTATCGCTGACTGTTGCATTTGTTGTTTCTTTACTTTCCGCCAGAGAAACCGACAGCAATAACAAAGCAGTACTAATTATACGACTTAAGAGAACTTTCATTTTTTACTCCATTTGAAAAGTATTGATTATCAGAGTGGTTTTGAGTCTTCTTTATTTCGTGGGAGATAGTACTGCCAGAAAAGACAATTTTCTATGCAAATTCGTTACCATTAAAATTCTGTTACAAGTTTTATTACATAAACTGAATCTTGGATATTAGAGAAGCTTCTCATTGTTGCGAAGTTATCTTAACGCATCAACATTATAACCTTTTGAAACAAATACACTTTATCTGAATTGACGACTGCAGTTAAATGATAGACTGCTGAGTAATATCACTAAAAACATGGTTAACCATATTGACCAATTCATCTAAAAAACTGGAATCACTCAACATTTCGACATTTTCTGCCAAAGCAAGTTGCACCAGCGCATCTATGCTATTAGTGATGACAAAAGCTTTCGTTTTAATGGTATTCGCCGTGAGACGATATTTGAATCTTTCTTTGAGTAAACTAGCGATAAGTTCCTCAAAAATGCCGGTGGCCTGTCTTAAAGCATTTCGACATTCCAGGAAACTCACTTGCTCATGCAACAGTTTAGTCAACTCAAGATCATCCAGATGGATCTGAATAAATTCTTGTATCAATGCTCGAAATAACTGCTCTCCGGGTGGTTGAGTCCATTCGGACATTAATTGGGTCAACCGTTGCAGCTCATTGGCAACATGCTGTTCTATTAATGCGGCTATCAGTGATGCTTTATTGGGAAAATATTGGTAAAGAGAGCCGATACTAACGCCGGCGACTTCTGCGATCCGGTTGGTGTTGAGTCCGTTCACGCCGTCTGCCAACAAAATGCGAGTAGTGGCTTGCAACAGTGCATCTACCGTTATTT
>CAZKUH010000438.1:0-2674 GCA_964555895.1 uncultured Enterobacterales bacterium | reverse complement strand
TCAAGTAATGAATTATGGCTTAATTGCTTGGTATCATTGACCGCAAGGCTGGCAACCTATTTTGCTGTAAATTAAACGGCTATTCAGGAAGCCCAAATATGGAGCCGTGCTTCTGTAATTTGCTTTCTCCTATTTCAGCCAACCTGGTAAACCTTTCGCGTGACGTATAAATGTTTGCCAGGTTATGAATTATGGGTTTAAGGATGATGCAATAGCTGCACCATCTATTGTCTATTCCCGCGCTACGGAAAATCCGTAACGTCTGATCGTGCTTGAGGACACTTATCCCAGTAGATTCAAGCCGGGGAAAATCCTAGCCCTAATCTCATCCCTCTGGCTAAATCAAAGCGGTTTCACATTCAAGTATATTATCGCTCAATCCATTGCTAGTATTGGCTTTAGAGCAGTTGCAATATCATACACCACGCCTTTATCTATACGGCTTTCAGGGGTTTGTAACTTTGTAACCTCTGTTTTTTAAACTAGTGGTTTCCAGAGGTTTTGAGCTTTGTATTTTCTATTGGCGTTATTACCTTGGCTTTTGGGAATTTCTGCTTTATATCGGCTAAAGAACTGGGTGGGATGACAGAAAAGCGCGCTTCCTCGGTTTCGGTAACAATATGCCAATGTAAATAAAGTTTTTCTAATTGCAATTCACAGACAATAGACACCTTATTTTTTTTGATTAATGCTCGATGTTCTTTTGATAATTTTGATACAGGGGATATAACAATATCGTTATCATTATTTAATGAAACAGTGAACCCGGATTTTCTTAGTTCTGATAAAAAAGACATTAAAAAATCTCCTCGTCATTCGTTGCCTTTCGGTTTGTGGCGTTTTGAAGTGCTACAGTGCTACAAGTTATACTGGGCGCGGCTTGTGGGGCATTTGAAAGTGCTACAATACCCTTGCTTGTAGCACTTTGAAAACCGCTACACGCCCCGTCATTGCTGGCTTGTAGCACTGTAGCACTTTGAATAGCAGTATCTGGAAGGTAACGTGTAAAAGCATCCAAAAATTGGGATAGATCAAACCCTTTTAAGATTTTTTCAGGTATTCCAGCCCGAGTGCTTTTTGAATGTATTGAGAAAGTTTTTAATATTTTAGCCAAACTGTTTTGGGTCATTGGGCTACCTTTTCGCCATTCGCACCATGGACGTTCCTCGAGTTTAATTAATTCCTCAACAAGGGTTTCTGAATGGATTTTTATCCAGCCCGTTTTTTCAAAAATTTCTTTAATATCTTGGAGCAACATAGTTGATGATGACTCCTCTATTTCCGCACTATTTAGCACAAAATAGGCATTTTCCACTTTTTTAGTCCATTCCCCGCCAATCGCATGTGCAATAGTGAATAACGGCAACCAGTTATCTATCGCCCGGTCATTTTGAACTTCTGGCGGTTCAATTAAGTGAGCCTTTAGCTTGGAGAAATTATCTTCCCCCCATCTGGTTAATTTTTGCCTGATTAACGTGCTATCCTCTTTAAAATCTATCGAAAGCCTAGTGACTTTTTCGCCTGCCGTCCGTCTACGCAATGAAATAATAATACTTCGATCCATCACTGTACCCGCAATGCCTTTAATTGATGCAAAAGCCATAGGCGACCAAGTGCTAAACTTTTTAGGGATATGCTCATCCCCCACGATTCTAATTACAGAAGCCGTTGCTTTTGTATGACCTGAATTAATTATTCCGATTAGATCATCATTTCTACCCGATAAAAAAGTATCAGCTTCATCAATAATCAATGTAGGCTTCCATAAATCGACTGATCTAAAAATAGCAGCCGGGGTAATATTAGAAGCAATCAGCGACCGATTACATAAGCCGCCTAAAATATCCAGTAGTGTACTTTTTCCGCATCGTTTTTCAGGGGATATAACAGCCAGCTTAGGGCATACTCTAAAGGCATCGTAAACAAAAGTGGATATAATCCATAAAGTGATTGCAACCACTGAGTTTTTAGGCAAAACCATGTGCTTATTAATGAGTGATGTTATCGCTTGAAGCAACTCATCGCCATCAACCGCTTCACAATAGGGCGTATCATTTGTTACAACCTCATCATTGTCTTTATTGTTCGTTTTTGAAACCAATTTATCTAAAGCACTGGCGCGAAACTTGAGTTTTTTTGCTTCACTTTCTCTTACACACTCATAATCAATCGGGGATAATTTAGAGAGTCGTTCAACTACCTGTCCCGGGGTTTCTTCGGCATCGGTTTTTATGTCCATCACAATATGACCGGGTTCTACGATCTGATAGGGTTTATCATTCATAAAACCACCTCATTCCGTGAAGGTTCAATCTTGGTTAAGGGATAACCTTTAATCGCCCATAACACCCAGATTGCCCCGCTTTGTAGTAAGCATTTAGATAGCTCGAGTAATCGCCGGTATGTTTCTGGCTTCCCGTCACTAAAAATCATTACTTCACGATTTCTTGCTGACCAATTAAATAGACTGGGTTCTTCACCGAAGGGCAGGACAATTTTAGGCATACTGTTAATCCATGATTTACTTTTTGCCTTATCCCATGCGTGTGAACCTGTGCAAACTATCAGCCCTTGTTCAGTTCTAAATTTATTGACCTGCAAACCGTAAGGGGGTAAAGGTGTTTTAATATCAGACATGAGAACCCCCAGAAAATAAAACATATTTTGCAATTCG
>CAZKUH010000437.1:0-2676 GCA_964555895.1 uncultured Enterobacterales bacterium | reverse complement strand
GGCCAGCGCAATGGTCTCACTCTCACGGTAAAGGTATGAAGTGGCCATTTTGCCATCAAGCTGAACTTCTACTGAATCAACAACAAACTGGCTCTTCGGGTCAACTGAAAGAAATATAATGACTTGAGTATTGGTAGGAAACAGCAATTCTTCCTCAAGTTTAAAAAGCTCCCTGTTTAAATCGACAACTTCTTTTTTAAGTTGCTCTGCCTGCTTCTGTATTGACTTATCAGCAGCATATCCTGGTTGAAAAATCCCAAAGAGAAGGGTAATCAGGCAGAGTGCCCGAACCACCGTCAATCTAATATTCATGATGTCCTTTTATTTTTTTTAACGCTGAAATTTAGGAAACCGATGATATCACCAAGTAAAGGCAAAGAAAGCTGTACCAATTCACTAAATACGAAAACCTTTTTGAGAATACCGGAACCCCCTTTCTGATCAGGGGACATATAGTGTCGAGTCTCTTTACACTATTTGATTTAATATTTGTAAATAGACAATACGTGACAATATATCTATCTGTTTTATATAGATATACAGTAAACCTGGTACGGATCAAGCAGTATGTATAGTGGATTCTAAGTTATGCCGAGTTTCAGCCAAGATTACATTGTAATCTTGGCTTTTTTTATCGGCTCAGATAACGCATTCCATCCTCCAGACCATGAACCGACATTGGATACATATGATTACCGAGTAATTGTTTGGTAATTCCGAGGGAACCACCTTCCCCCCAATAACGCTCAGGCATCGGGTTAATCCAGATGACCTTATCAAAATAGTCGGTAATACGCTGCATCCAGACCGCACCGGCTTCTTCATTCCAATGTTCGATACTGCCACCAGGCTGAGCAATTTCATAAGGTGCCATCGCCGCATCCCCCACAAAGATTACTTTATAGTCTGCCGTGTATTTATGCATGATATCCCAGGTTGAGGTTGATTCATTTAGCCGCCTGATATTATTTTTCCAGACATTTTCGTAAATAAAATTATGAAAATAAAAATATTCCAGATGCTTAAATTCGATTCTTGCCGCAGAAAATAGCTCTTCACACACTTTGACATGGGGATCCATCGAACCGCCGATATCAAAAAACAAGAGCACCTTGATGCTGTTATGTCGTTCCGGAACCAACTTAATATCCAGATATCCAGCATTCCGAGCCGTGGAACGAATCGTGTCATCCAGATCAAGTTCATCAGCCGCACCTTCGCGGGCAAACTTTCTCAACCGGCGCAGAGCCATTTTGATATTGCGGATACCAATGGTGACACTGTCGTCAAGATCTTTATAGCCGCGCTTTTCCCATATCTTTACGGCTCGTCCCTCTCGACCCCTGTCCTGGCCGATGCGAAACCCCTCCGGATTATAACCATTGGCGCCAAAGGGAGAGGTTCCTCCGGTACCAATCATCTTGTTGCCGCCCTTATGCTTTTTGTGTTGTTCTTCCATTCTTTTTTTGAAGGCTTCCATCAGGGCTTCCAGTCCACCCATTGCTTCGATTTGGGCCTTTTCTTCAGCACTGAGATTGTGCTCGAACTCTGCCCGCAGCCACTCTTCGGGAATCTCATTGACAAAAAGATCATCTAGAAATTCGATGCCTTTGAAGTACTTGGCAAAGGCACGATCAAATTTATCGAAATATTTTTCGTCCTTAACCAGGCATAAGCGACTCAAATAATAAAATTTATCCACATCAGCAAATACCAGGCTCTGCTCCAGCGCACCGAGCAGGTCGAGAAACTCTCTTAAGCTGCACGGGACTTTAGTCGCCCGGACTTCCTGAAAAAACTCAATTAGCATTGCTGACAACTACCCTTTGCGTCGGCTCATAAAGGCAAGACGTTGCAATAAATGTACGTCTTGTTCATTCTTGATCAGAGCTCCGTACAAAGGCGGAATAGCTTTGGTCGGATCTCTTTCCTGAAGCGCCTTAAGCGACAGCTCATCGGCCATTAACAATTTTAACCAATCAATTAATTCAGAAGTGGAAGGTTTTTTCTTCAAACCCGGTACTTTTCGCACGTCAAAAAATATATCCATCGCATCTCTGACCAGTTTTTTTTGAATGTCAGGATAATGGACATCAACAATTTTTTGCATGGTCTCGTGGTCAGGAAAATTAATGTAGTGGAAAAAACAACGCCTCAAAAACGCATCCGGTAGTTCTTTCTCATTGTTGCTGGTAATAAGTACAATCGGCCTGTTTTTAGCGACAACCTGTTCCTGGGTTTCATAAACAAAAAACTCCATCTTATCCAATTCAAGCAATAGATCGTTTGGAAACTCAATGTCTGCCTTGTCGATCTCGTCGATTAACAGGACGACGCGTTTCTCGGCATCAAAAGCTTGCCACAGCTTACCTTTAACAATGTAATTCGAGATATCATGAACACGATCATTGCCCAATTGGGAGTCTCGCAATCTGGAAACAGCATCATATTCATAAAGGCCCTGTTGTGCCTTGGTCGTGGATTTGATATGCCACTGAATCAGCTCCATACCCAGTGCTTCAGCCAATTGCTCGGCCAACATGGTTTTGCCGGTGCCAGGTTCTCCTTTAATCAGCAACGGTTTTTCCAAAGCAATGGCAGCATTAACCGCTATCTGAAGTTCATCCGTTGCTACATAATCTTTTGTACCTGAAAAACTCATAATTTAACCCATTC
>CAZKUH010000436.1:0-2681 GCA_964555895.1 uncultured Enterobacterales bacterium | reverse complement strand
TATCCGGTCAGTGCTCAGGCATTAAAACCTTCCGAAGTCCTCGCCATTAATATGAAAAAATATCAAAATTTACTCAACGAGAGTATTGAAACATGTTTTCGATTACTGGCTGATTTTTCTATGAGAATCCACGGCAGATTGACTGAGATTGACACTTTGACACTACAAAATGCCACCTTCAGAGTTATTCATTTTTTGATCGTTAAAGCACCTGAAGATGCAGGTAATCATTACACGATATCGCTTCCTGCGAGTAAAAGATTAATTGCTTCTCAATTGGCTATACAACCTGAAACTTTTTCAAGAATATTACACAAATTAAAACAACAAGGCATTATTGATGTTGAAGGTAGAGATATACTAATTTCAGACAAGCAGAAACTTCTGAATTATACTTGAGTCAATTTTTAACCCTTTTGTAACTGACTTATTAGTGTGGTTAAATTTTCCCATGTTGCATCAATATGCGCTTTCTCTGTACACCAGTTACTAATTGAAATACGCAAAGCAGGCTCCTCATTATATTGCGTTGCTGTTAAAAATATTTTTCCATCAATTAACATGTCAGCCAAAAATTGTTCTATCGCAGCTTGTGTTGCTATCATGCCAGCAACCTTAAATGTGAAACAAATACCATTTAACCTGACTGCAGATAATAATTTGAAGAGATGATGCTTTTCCATTTTTTTTGCCAGATAAACGGCTAATCCACTCGTCCTGTCAATTATTTCGGTATATCCATCTCTGCCATAAGACATTAATGTAAACCAGACAGGTAATGCCCGGAACCGACGAGAATTTTCCGGTGTCAAATTGATGAAATTATTTGGCTGCACATCGGCCCTTAAATAGGCGGCCGCATTTTGGAAAACTTCAGCTTGCAAAGCTAAATGGCGAGTAAATTGTAGCGCTGAATCATAGGGTACATTGAGCCATTTATGTGCATCAATGGTAATTGAATCCGCTAACTCCAGACCTTGTGTGAGATGTTGATATTTTTTTGAACATCGGGCAAAGCCCCCAAACGCTGCATCCACGTGTAACCAGAAACTATACTGTTTTTTCAATTGCCCAATAGCAACAAGGTCGTCAAAATCTACCGTGTTAACCGTCCCTGCGTTGGCAACAACAATACATTCGGCATGATTTGATTGTTCCTTATGCCTTTGCAACGCCATTTCAAGTTGAACCACATCGATGGCTTCTCTTTGGGGTAAAGTTGCTATTTTCTTTAAACAATTTCTTCCTAAACCTGTCATAGCAAGTGATTTGTAAATACTGGAATGAGCGGTTGCGCTAAAAACACTGACTTCACCCAAAGCGGCAATACCTTCTTCAGCAACATTGATTTTTCTTTGCTTTCCAAGCCATTGCCGAGCTGTCGCTAATCCAACAAAATTTGACATGGTCGCACCGGAAACAAAAGTACCGTTAAATTCATCTGCAAGGTGAAACAGTGAACGCAACATGTTAATCGTAGCTACTTCAAAATTAGCTGCGATTGATTCTTCAGAGCCCATAACATTCTGATCAAAAACAGCTGTTAGCCAATCTCCGATAAGTGCAGCTGGTGTACTCCCACCCGTGACAAAACCATAATAATAAGGGCCAGCGCTAGCACTTAGAAAGTCTGCATATTCTTTAAAAAAATCAGCGGTAACTTTCTCCACTCCCTGTCCACATTGCGGAAGTTGTGTTTTTATCGCTGGATAACTATTAAGCTGAGCCGCCCGAATAGTCGCTTGTGACGCGATCCTTTCAGCAGCCTCCTTGGCAATCGTCTGCAATAGCCGTGGTAACTGTTGCTGATCGGAAGATAATTTTGTATGCATATGATATTTAACCTGAATCCTTGATAAGAGAAGCCTCTCAATGTGGATATTTTTGTGTCTATTAAGGTAATCTTGTGAACCCAAAACAGGTTATTGGGAGCGAGATTAACGCAGATAGACGCGAAAATGGCAACATTTCTCACAGCTTAGATGTTATCTTAACGCATAAATATTATAACTGGCTGAAATAATCGCACTTTAGCTGAATTGGCGACGACTATCCTGACACATGGGTATTCCAGGATTCAGGTTATTGATTATTCAGAGAAGTATTTGCTGATAGATCGCTGGATCAGTATCTCCTTCGGTAGAGAATAACAGTATTGTTGAATCCTTATTGATAGACAGTTGTTCTGTTACCCAAGAATAATTTTTATTGCTTAGAATCTCATTTACTGCGCCCAAAGTAACAGCTGCAGATTCCCCGGAAATTATTGGCGGGTCACCCGGCAAAGGTTTTATAGCCAACTTCATACCCTGTTTACTGATAGTATCCATACATAACATAAATGCATCTGCAACATCTCTTAGAACTTCCCAGGCAAACTTGCTCGGTGTGCCACAATCAAGCCCTGCCATTATGGTGTGTTCCGACAATATTTTAGCATGAGGCTTGCCATCTGCTACCGCCGCTGAGGCAAAAAAACAAGGCGCTGCTTTAGGTTCTACAATGACTATTACCGGCATTAAAAGAGCCATCTTTTCGGAACATTTAAAACTGAACCATAATGCAATTGCTGCAGCTAAAGAGCCGACCCCCGCCTGAATAAAAACATGTGTCGGCCAGAAATCAGCTGCTTGAGAAGTAATCTCTTCCATCAGACGATAATATCCCTGCACGATATACCC
>CAZKUH010000435.1:0-2685 GCA_964555895.1 uncultured Enterobacterales bacterium | reverse complement strand
AATTAACCACACGCTGTTGCGGAACGCCTACCGGCGATCCGCAAAGCTCAGCGTTGTAGTTTTCAAGCCATCTCCCATTTTCATTTTATACGCAATTAGCGTACACTTACTCAATGGAAGGAATATTCGTTGAATCAGGTATATTTGAAAAAAATCGAACTAACTATTTGTCTGATAAAGAATATAGGCAGCTGCAAAATGAATTGCTGAAAATACCCACTAAAGGTGACGTAATTCAGGGTACAGGTGGCTTAAGAAAAGTTCGAGTTGCTTCAAAGGGCAAAGGTAAACGTGGTGGCGCTAGAGTAATTTACTATTACTTGAGTAGTTTTAAGCGTTTTTATCTGTTAACCATTTATGCAAAGAATGAAGTGACAGATTTAACACCTCAAGAAAAAGGTCAACTTAAGGTTTTTATGGAGGCATGGGTTAATGAGCAAACGTAATTTATTTTCAGAGCTGTCTTCTGCGCTATCAGAAGCCAAACAACACTCCGAGGGAAAGCTCACATTAAGGACAGTTAAGGTCAAAAATAGTGAGAATTTTGGCTTATCCCCAAGTGAAATCGTAAACATACGAGAAATGTTTAATATGTCTCGTGGGGTCTTCGCAGAATATTTACACACATCATCAAGAACTTTAGAAAATTGGGAGCAAGGGCGGAGTAGCCCAAACAGGCAAGCAACTACACTTTTACGTTTAGTGCAGAACCACCCTGAAACTCTTTCCCAAATTGCAGAACTATAACAAGGCATTGCACTGGACTCCGCATGCTGTCGTGCTTTTTGCAAAAAAACGCAAAAAGGCACGCCAACATGCTCCGCTCGGTGAATGTGGCGTTAGGGTTAAAAAATTAAAATTCAGGTTCACTAAATATGGGTATTGAAACGTGAGAGAGAGAGAAACGAAAAAAATATTTAATAAAGATACGACTGCTTCTTATGATAACGATAGAGAGAAATTAGCTCCAATCAAAAATGCACTTCATTTGTGTATTCGTATGCTTGGCTTAAAGTTGCCTCCAGATTCAAGGGTACTGTGTGTTGGAGTTGGAACAGGAGAAGAACTTATTTATCTTGCCGAAGCATTTCCAAGTTGGCAATTTACTGCGGTAGAGCCTTCTTCTGCAATGCTTGAGGTTTGTCGTCAACGCGTTGAAGAACGAGGTTTTTCTTCACGTTGTAATTTTCATGAAGGTTATCTAGGTTCACTCCCAGATAGTGATGCTTTCAATATGGCCACAAGTATTTTAGTCTCTCATTTTATTGTTGATAAAAAAGAGCGAATTAAATATTTTACTGAGATTTCGTCAAAACTTCATCCGGGCTCGTACATGGTAAATGCGGATTTAGCTTCTGATATGTCTACTTCTGAATATGAAAGTCTTTTAGAGGTATGGTTAAATATGCATGATTATGCCGGTATGCCAGTAAGAGTTGAATCATTTGGTGATAAAGTAGCTATGCTGCCAGCAGTTGAAGTGGAAGAAATTGTAAGATCAAGCGGTTTTGAAACTCCAGTACAGTTCTTTCAAACACTTTTAATTCATGCTTGGTTTTCTAAAGTTAAGTCTGGTGGTATAAAAGCCAACAAATAAGGATAGGTCGCGCGCGGCCGCGACTTAATCCAGTGTTGGACAAGCCCGGTGTAGCTCTTTATAGGAAATATTTTTTTGAGAATTTGTTTGATTTATTTTCTGCTATTTTTTCAGACGAGAGCCTGCCCATTAGCCTACCCGATAGAATGCTAATTTAATCATCACATTTAAATTTTGAACATAAAAAATTTATTTTCTCCTTTTTTGAAATGAATTTAAGGTTATTAAACCCACGCCTTTGATTAGGTGGTATTTCCCATGAAGTGTTTGGGTCGTTTATAAAACAGAATGAATTCCTTCGGTTTTTTACAACAAGGACACAGATGCTTTTTGATTGTTTTAAGGGGCAAAGGTGCAATAGATATTTTTAATAGCTGTTGAATGCGTTGTAAGGTTTTCTTTGCCAGTCCATGAAGAAACCCGTAATCTCTGGCGCGTCTAAAACCTTTAGGTAAAACATGTTGAATCACCAACCATAAAAAATCGGTGGCGGTTTCAGTTCTTGTTTTCCAACTTTTAATTTTGCTGTTTTTGTAACGGAACGTCACCTTGCCTTGTTCATGTTTGATGATGTTGTTTTCATTGATGACGACGCGATAAAGATAACGCGCAAGGTATTTCAAAGCCGGTTCACCTCGACCGACATGTTGACACTGTGCCACCCATTTTTGGGTGATTGAGGAAAACGAAATGATTGTTGTTGTAACGTGGCTGAGAATTTTGCTCGGAATACTTTAGCCAATGCGAATTCATTGCTCAGGGCCGGATTATACTTTGGCTAATTTTTGACCAAAAATAACCTCAGCCCTAAATTTATCGTCCCATCCAGCTCGCATCATTTTGCCCGCCACACTGTCTTTAAAGGGATGTGCCTTAATGAGATTGATTAAGGCTCGCCTGAATAGCGCCATGTTTTTAGCGCCATCTTCAGCATAAATTTGGCTTTCATCTTCTCTAAAGGTGACATCCAATACCCAATGCTGGCTATTTTCAATGGCCCAGTGATTTCTAATATAACGGGCTATAGCTTTTACATCGCCAGAAAGAGAACTCATGTAATATGAGGTTTCTTTTTGTACTTTTTCTTT
>CAZKUH010000434.1:0-2727 GCA_964555895.1 uncultured Enterobacterales bacterium | reverse complement strand
AGAGAAATTATATGATAACAAAACAAGCATTAGGAAGTACACTTTTTGGAATGGCAGACATTCTTAGAGACAAAGTAGAAGATTATAAAGCCTACATACTTTCACTACTATTTTTTAAACGACTCTCAGATAACTACGAATGGGAAACCGAAAACGGAATAAAAGAATTTATCAAGGAAAATGGCAGAGAACCAAGCGAAGCTGAAAAAAGAATTATCATTAGCCAAAAGCACGACTTTAAAATACCCGAAGGTTGTTTTTGGAAAGATGTGCGTGATGCTTCACCCGACAAGAAAAATGAAAAGCTTAATGATGCGGTAAATGCTATTGCCGATGCAAATGTTGATAGAGACGGAAAAGCAGTTTTAAAAGGTGTAATAAATACCGTTCGTTGGAACGAACCCGCACCTGATGGCTCGGGCAGTAAAAAACTAAGCCCTGATGTGCTTTCATTACTTGTAAGTTATTTAGACGCGGTTGATTTAAGCAATAAAAATGCTTCGGTTGATGTACTTGGTGATGCTTACGAATATTTAATAAAACGTTTTGCCGATGAAAACAAAGGCGGAACAATGGCTGGACAATTCTATACACCGCAAGAAATTGTTGATGTAATTGTCCGTTACTTAAAACCACAGAAAAATACTACGGTTTACGACCCCACTTGTGGTTCCGGTGGCTTCATTATTAATGCCGCAAAATATTGCAAAGCAAAATATAATAATTCAAAAGCTATCGGACTTTTCGGACAAGAAGATGTTTGGAACACTTGGGCGATTGCCAATATCAATATGATACTGCACGGATTGGATGCTCGTATTGAAAAAGGCGATACCATTTTAGACCCGAAATTTACCGAAGAAGATAATGAGCTTTCTATAAGACAGTTTGATTTGGCAATGGCTAATTTCCCATTTTCACAAGAAAACTGGTGGAAAAACGGCAAACCTAAAAAGGACAAAAAAGGGAAAGTTGTAAACAAAAAAGATGGCTCGCCACAATTAGAATATCCAAAAGATGGAATGACTGACCCATACGAGCGATTGATTTATGGGCAACCGCCATTCTCAAACGGTGATTTTGCTTTTTTACAGCATATTATCGCTTCGGTAAAAGATGATGGGAAAGCCGGAATCGTTTGTCCGCAGGGTGTTTTGTTTCGTGGGCAACCCGAAAAAACCAAAGAAGAAGACGGACAAAAACGCAAAGCCGATGATGAATATTTAATCCGAAGGGGATTTTTACAAGGACCCGTTGACCACAATGGCGAGTTTACCCACCTGCCTGCCGGCAAGGCAGGAATGCACAATATTATTGATGCCATTGTAGTATTGCCGGGCAATCTCTTTTATGGAACAACCATTCCGGGAGCCATTCTTTTTATAAATAAAAACAAATCAGAAGAGCGAAAAGATAAAGTTTTAATGGTGTATGCTGCCAAAGAGGGGTGGTACAAAGAAGAAGCAAATATGAATGTGCTTTTGCCACACGATATTTTGCGAATTTCTACCATACTTGAAAGTTGGGGCGATTTAGAAAAAGCCAAAACTTGGATAAATTCCGAAAAAAGCAGACTCAAAGAGAGCATACAAGAAAATCTTGATTTTAAACTGTTGGAAATTGAAGAGTACTATGCCGAAGATATAGAACTTGCTGAAACAAAACTTAAAAAAGCCAAAAAGCTAATAGCCGACAAAGAAGCAGACGGTAAAAAACCAACCAAAACGCAACTTAAAGTAGTAGTAACAGCTCAAAACGCACTCGACAAATTAACAACCGCAAAAGAAACACAAATAACAGCAGCACACGAGCAGGCAGAAAAAGAGCGACAAGCCATTGATGATGTAGAGCAAGAACTCATTACAATGCTACAAGACCCCGAACAGCGAAAACGCTATTTTGCTATTGCTGATATGGAAGAATTAGAAGAAAACGAGTTTAACCTAAACATACCCCGCTATGTAGATACTTTTGAACCCGAAGAAGAGATTGACCTTAAAGTTGCAATTACCGAGTTTAAAGAAGCGATTAGCAAAGAAAGTGATTTGGATAAGTCTATTGATGAACTTTTAAAGGTGCTTTCGTAATGGTTAATGATAAATTGTTAATGGTTAATGAAATGGAAGGTTGGAAAGAAGTTCATCTGAAAGATATTTATAATGAATTGATAATGGGGCAATCACCAAGTTCTTCTACTTATAATGACGAAAAAAAAGGTTTGCCTTTTGTTCAAGGTAATGCAGATATGGAGAGTGGTTTTCCTAAAATTAGAATATACACTACTGACCCCAAAAAACTCTCACAGAAATGTGATATATTACTTTCCGTAAGAGCACCCGTTGGAGATTTGTTTAAAAATAATGTCGGAAAAATAGCTATTGGAAGAGGAATAAGTGCAATTAGAATAAGTAACAAATCTCTAAATAAATATGTCTTCCATTACTTTACTTGGGACAAGCAGCAGTTTTTAAAATTACAACAAGGAACAACTTTTACAGAGATTGGGAAAAGAGAAGTTAGAAACTTGAAAATACCCTTACCCGAAAACCCAAAAGAACAAACCGCCATAGCCACCATTTTATCCAAAGTAGATGAAGCCATAGAAGCGGTAAGGCAGAGCATAAAAACAGCCGAAAAACTCAAAAAAGCCCTGATGCAAAACCTGCTTACCGGCAAACTAAAACCCGATGGTCCCGATGGCTATCGGGAGCGAACAGATGATGAGTT
>CAZKUH010000433.1:0-2733 GCA_964555895.1 uncultured Enterobacterales bacterium | reverse complement strand
ATGGATAACTGCTCTTTATCTTCAACGCCTTCAGCGATGACCTGCATGTTCAAGGTGTGACCAAGATCAATAATGGCTTTAACAATGGAAGCGTCATCCTCATTCACCATAATATCTTTAACAAAAGATTGGTCTACTTTTAGATTATTCAAGGGGAATTTTTTTAAATAACTCAAGGAAGAATAACCGGTACCAAAATCATCAATGGATATTTTAAGTCCCAGATTCCGTAAATTTTGCAACATTGTAATGGCAAATTCCTGATCTTCCATTAACATGGATTCAGTGATTTCTAATTCCAAATTTTTGGGAGACATGCCGGTTGATTCAAGAACTTCCTGAACAGTACCAATAAAGTTTTTAGCCCGAAATTGGCGGATCGACACATTGACTGCAAGAAGCTTTGGTGCCAAACCCAATTTTTTCCAGCGCATGTATTGTTGACATGCACTTTTCATAATCCAGGTTCCCATGGGAACAATAAGTCCAGTATCTTCTGCTAGGGCAATAAAAACTGTAGGAGGTATCGCACCTTTTTCACCATTGTGCCATCGCATTAAAACTTCAAGGCCACCGACTTCACCTGTTTTACAATCCATCTGTGGTTGAAAGGCCATAGTTAATTTATTAGCGGCGAAAGCATCTCTTAAATCTCGTTCCAGACTCAATCTTTCCTGGGCAGATTGTTGCATTTGCTCGGTAAAAAATTGATAATTATTACGACCTTTTTCTTTCGCGCGATACATAGCAGTATCCGCATTATTGACTAATTGTTCTTCAGAATCACCGTCATTGGGATATAAACTAATGCCTATACTGCCACCTGTCACCACTTCATAGCCATCCAGATCGATAGGTTTAGCCAACCGTTCTAAAACCAGATTCGCTACTCGACTGGCATTTTTTGCACCATAAATTGGTGATAAAATAATGGCAAATTCATCACCCCCAAATCTGGCAATACTGTCACTGCTTCTGACACAGTCTTTAAGTATATTAGCCACTTTAATCAATAATTGATCACCGACTCCATGGCCAAAGGAATCATTAATATATTTAAACCTGTCCAAATCAATGAACAATAAAGACAACATGGTACCTTCCCTTTTTGCTCGGGCAATACCTTGTTTTAGTCGATCCATAAACAAATTTCTATTGGGCAGTTCGGTTAAAGGGTCGTAATTTGCCTGGTAGCGGATACGATTTTCTGCCTGTTTTCTTTTGGTCATGTCGCTGGCAATCGCAACAAACTCCAAAATCTCATTCTTCTTGTTTTTTACTGCTGTGATCGAGAGCCATTCAGGATAACGTTCTCCGGATTTTCGACGTTTCCAGACCTCACCCTGCCAACTACCATTTTTTTCCGCATCCAACCATATCATTTCCAGCGCTTTGATATCTTTTCGTTCAGAACCCAGAATTTGAGGTTTTCTACCCTGAATTTCCTCAGCATCAAAACCGGTCATTTGGCAAAATGCTGAATTCACCATTTTGACCTGCTTGTCTGCATTAACGATCATAATGGCTTCACTGGAACCTTCAAATACCACCGACGATTGCTTTAATCTGAGCTCAGATGCTTTTTGCTTATTCGCATCTATAAAATACCAATAACTCACTATCCGGTTCTGAATGAACTCTTGATGTAGTGAAAATTGACACCAGAACTTGTTTCCCTGAGCATCGGACAATTCAACTTCAATCACTTTACGCTCATGGAGTTGAGAAGCATTCAATTCTTGCGCCTGGACGATGCTGTTGGCAGTCTCTACACGCAATTTCTTTAACCAGAAGTGACCATTTAGGTCTTTGTTGGTTAAACCAAACATTTTACAAAAAGTGTTGTTGACCAGACGGGCAATACCATCTTCATCAACCAACATACCAAAAGGAGCAAAATTGGAGAGTATGGTGCTAAATTGCGTTGTTTTTTTGAGATGTTGATTAGCGCCGTTTAAACTTGAAATTTCCATTGCCAGTATAAATATCTGAGAAGTGGACTGGTCTTTTGAAATATTAAGATAAATATTACCGTTTGTATTGGATAACTGGAAATGCCTGACAATAAATTGTGTCGTCCCTTCGGTGATATGCTCTCGCCACCAATGACGGTCTTCCTTACACAAATAACTTAAAATATTGATTTCGTCAGACGGCTTGTCAAGTGGGAACAGCGCTTTAAACGCTTGCGTTGCAAAGGTTAGAGCACCATTTTTGTCAGCTACAGCAAGCAACTGACTTGAGTCAGTCTCAACATGAGACAAGAATTGTTCAAAAAAATGGGCTGCATTTTCAGGAACACTGTCTTTGCCCCTGTGCAATAGACGGTTAAATAACCACATTAGGCCTGAACCGATGAGAACACCTGTTAACAGTATGGCCCAGTTCGGAATTCCTTCGAAGACAGCAAACATGAAAATCGATACACTTCCAATTAATTACACTAAGACTTCACTCAAGAAGCATGAATTATCGGCATTAATGGCTGTTTCTTCACAGCGAAGCCCTTCGCCACTAAGCACCGGTAACATTTGACTATAAAACTCACTAGCAACAGGAAGTATAGACCCTGTTTGTAAAAGTTTCCTATTCAGAATTAATTTTGTTGCTACCCCAGCAGGTGTCCCTACCGCTTTGGCCATGGCACTATAGCCCTTTTTATCACCAAATATTTTCAACTTGGACATGCTGTAACATAAATTTCCGGCTGCATCTTCATAAGCGAATTTATGT
>CAZKUH010000432.1:0-2744 GCA_964555895.1 uncultured Enterobacterales bacterium | reverse complement strand
ATTAACGCACGAAACACTCAATGGCTATAGTCTTTTGTTTAAATGGCAAGGGAAACAACCTGCTTTAAAACCCATTCTTTTACTTGCACACCAGGATGTTGTACCCGTGTCTATAGAGACCCTGAATGCATGGAAACAACCACCATTTGCAGGAATTGTTGATAGCAAATATATTTGGGGCCGAGGAACGCTGGATGATAAAGCCAGTTTAACCGGTATATTGGCGGCAACCACTTTTTTGCTTGAAGATGGTTTTGTTCCTGAAAGAACCATTTATCTTGCCTTTGGACACGACGAAGAAATTGGTGGTGCTGAAGGGGCAAAAAAAATTGCTGAATTACTCAAATCCAGAAATGTAGAACTGGAATATGTACTGGATGAAGGCGGGGTTATTTCAGACGGATTAATCCCCGGTCTTGATAAGAAAGTTGCCATGATAGGTATTGCCGAGAAGGGTAATACCAGCTTGAAGTTAACCGTTAAAGCTGCGGGAGGGCATTCTTCGATGCCACCAAAACATACAGCTATCGGCGTCATGAGCCAGGCAATTGTCAATTTGGAAAATAACCCCTTTCCATCGCATGCAAAATATTCCATGAAATTTTTCAAGATACTGGCACCGTACATGCCTTTTACCACAAAATTGAACTTTGCTAATAGCTGGATCTTGAAACCTTTTATTGAACAACAACTGGATCAAAACCCGAGAACCAGTGCCATGATCCGCACCACAACTGCTGCCACAATTTTCAAAAGCGGAGAGAAAGATAACATCTTACCGACCACTGCTGAGGCAATAGTTAATTTCCGAATTATACCAGGGGATACAGTAAAGTCTGTCCTGAAATATGTGAATACAACCATTAATAATGCAGATGTGGCCGTTACAGCAATCAGAAATGGACAAAACCCATCCAAAGTATCGCCTATAAACAACAGCAGTTATCAACAAATAGCGCAAACCATTCGACAGGTCAATGGCGACGATATCATCGTAGCACCCTATCTGGTAATGGCAGGGACAGACTCGCGTAAATTTGAAATAGTTTCCGAGAATATTTATCGTTTTTTGTTCAATGAAACCACACCTGAAGATCTCAAACGCTACCATAACATCAACGAAAGAATTTCCATTAAAAATTATATCAAAGTGATACGTTTTTATTATCAATTAATGAAAAATTCGAATACGCTTCAAAATTAAACCCTGGCAGTCACACAATAAAAATTTTCTCACATCTTAAGTTGTGAAATAATTTTCAACTGGATCAATGTAAGATCCTTCGACAAGCTCAGGATGACACTGCCTAACACGGTGAGGTGCATAGCACAGGCAAAGTAAAGTTTGAAGCTAGACCTATCTCTGTACTATCTCTGTACTATCTCGGTATTATCTCGGTATTACGGTTAATTTACTTTTAAAACAATCACGCGCTTGTCTGACAGATTTTACAATGGGGATCTTTCATAATAATAATTTTTTTAAACTCAGTTTTAAGTCCATCATAAAGCAATAATTCCGTTTGCTGCTTTTTCTCACTCTTTTCAGCAGTGGCAATTCCTGCAATAAATTTTATACATTCGACTGCCTGCAGGCTACCCATTACGCCCACGACTGGAGATAATATGCCGGCTTCAACACAACTTAAATGTTGTTCTCCAAAAAATTGAGCCATACATTCATAACAGGGTTGCCCATCCGCATAATTAAAGCAAATTAATTGTCCTTCCATTCGAATTGCAGCACCGCTAACTAATGGCACTTTATATGCGAAACAATACTTATTGACCAAACAACGTGTCGCATAATTATCACTACAATCCACAATAACATCATAGTCTGCGATACGCTTGCGTAAATATTTTTCATCTGCAAATTGACTTCTATTTTCAACTTTAATATCTGGATTTTGTTTTAATAATTTATTTTTCACTGACTCAACTTTTAATTTATCGATATCCTCTGGGTAATGCAAAACTTGTCTTTGCAGGTTAGACAAATCCACGCAGTCTCCATCTATCAGCGTTAAATGCCCTATCCCCGAAGCTGCCAGATATTGGGCAGCAGCACAACCCAGACCGCCAAGTCCGACAACCATAACCCGTGCATTTAACAATTTTTCCTGCCCATCCAGCTCTATTAAAGGCAGGTTGATTTGTCTGGAATACCTTAAATACTGTTGATTATTCAATTATCAAGCCTTTGTTAGTGGTGTCTGAACAACTCTTTCAGTTATGATGATAATGACTTTTGCTAGCAAACTTTCGATTGCAATATTAAGTGTACTTCTATTAATAGATTTGTCCTTATTTCTTGCTTAGTGTTATGACTTTGGTTTTTAGCGGTAATCCGCAACTGTCGTTAAACTCGGCTGCAGCTTTCACCCCTGCCTCCACTATTTCTCTGGCGTCAGCAGTCGTTTTATATAATGCATGCATTGCTCCCAACGCGATACGTTGCCCTGAACCGATAGCCCAAAAAGTCTTATATTCATTCACTTCCCGATAGCTACTGATTTGAAATATTCCATATTTATTCACAATTAATGCATCTAGTTGGTTTGATTCAACGGGCTGCTCATCATCCTCATTGGTTTCGATAAAATAGTCATCTTTCATTTTTTTATGTAATTGAATCAGCGTAGAGAATATATCCATACGATTATCCAGCTTGAATAACTTTTTATTATATTTTATGAGATGTTCTAGCATGTCGGAAATAGCACTCCAACCCACGACACCCA
>CAZKUH010000431.1:0-2745 GCA_964555895.1 uncultured Enterobacterales bacterium | reverse complement strand
GTTTTCTGCCAAAGGCAGGTAGAGTTCGTAAACATCTTTCAATATCATCAATAAATCAACTTCAGATAATGTAATTTGTTTATCGGTATTTTCGACATAAGCAATATTTAACAACGCATTGAAAGTTTGAATTAATGCGTCAGCTTCTGCCATACTGGAGGTGATAAGTTTGAGCCTAGATTGTTCATTGAGTTGGCTATCCAGAGAGTTGTCCAGCGATTGTTTTAATCGAGCTAACGGTGTTCGAAGATCATGGGCAATATTGTCGGTTACTTGCGATATACTTAACATCAATTGCTGAATTTTATCGAGCATGAGATTAATAGTTTTTGCCAGAGAATCAAATTCGTCATCAGAAAAATCACGCGGAACGCGTTCGCTGAGTTGGCCTTCGATGATGGTGCGACAACTGGTATCAAGTCTGGATACTTTACCTAAAATTTTTCGGGTGAGGATGTATCCGCCAAAAAGCCCCAATATCAGCGTTAATGAAAGTCCCCACAGAACAGCATCGAACATCAATTGTTTGGTCTCTGCCAGTTCATGGATGTCACGACCTACAATCAAATAGTAATTTCCATACAGGCGAAATTTTTTTGCTCTGACTTGATGATTTTTATCGTCAGGATTTTGTGTTAGCAAAGTGAAATTAAGCCAGCCGTCTTTAGTGGTGGCTTCTTCCGGCCAGGCATTCAGGTTGCCAACAATAACATTATATTTAGCATCGGTAAGAAGATAAATTGATTGCGTGACGGGGCCCCTTTTTGAACGACTCTGGATAATATCAATCAATTCCGTCAAGCCGCGTTTTTGATATTGTTCAGCTAATCCTTGAATTTCTATTTCGATGGTGGTATCGGTTTCTCGTTCAAGAAAACCCAAAGTTGATTGATAAAAATAACTGATAAGCAATATCACTGATGCTGAAAAAATCAACAAATATAAAAGCGCGAGTTTAAAACTGTTACTGGAGAATAATTTCAATTGTTATCCTTGTCGATACGGATGGTATAGCCTGTACCCCTGACCGTGTGAATAAGTGGCATATCGAAACCTTTATCCACTTTTGCACGTAAGCGGCTGATATGTACATCAATAACATTGGTTTGTGGATCGAAATGATAATCCCAAACATTTTCTAAAAGCATTGTACGGGTTACAACTTGACCTTGATGTTTTAATAAATATTCTAATAAGCGGTATTCCCGGGATTGTAAATCAAGGACTTTTCCACCTCGAAAAACCTGATGAGATAACAAGTCCATTTTTAAATTATGAATTGTGAGCGCGGTGATCTGCTCTTCATTGAAATTTCTTCGGGTCAGCGCTTCAAGCCTGGCGAGTAATTCAGAAAAAGCAAAGGGCTTAGAGAGGTAGTCATCGGCACCAGCTTTGAGTCCTTCAACCCGTTGATTGACGTCTCCCAATGCACTGAGGATTATAATGGGTGTCTTGATATGCGCATTTCGGATAGTTCGAATAATGGATAAGCCATCAAGGCGAGGGAGCATGCGGTCAATAACCATGACTTCAAATTCAAGTTCAAGTGCTTGAAAAAGTCCATCTTGACCATTTTCGCTAATAACAATGCTGTGCCCGGCCTCCAGTAGGCCTTTCTGGATGAAATCACTGGTATTGGCATCATCTTCAATTAATAAAACTTTCATTTTAGCAACTGCCTGGCAAGTGAGACGAAAATTGAAATAGCTGGACAGGTAAGAGTGTAATGGAAAAACCAGCGCTAAAACATTAAATTTTTGTAATCCAGCATCCATCATCCTGTAATTGTCACTAACTTAGTATGTAACTTGAATTCTGGTTTGAGGAAATAATCTTGAAGCGCCATGAATTAAGGCTTTTTCGATAGACTGAAGGGTTTGTTATTAAAGTATTTTAATTTCTCTTATCCAGCATTCAGGTTATGTGTCAATCGTACAAATGAGGTGAAATAATAGAATCAATGAATAACTTAGAAGAGACTAAATCCGCTAATCAAGTTAAGTTTTCCATGCTTAAAGACAATTTAAGCAAAGGGATTATTGGACAAGAATATATGCTGGATAGTTTACTGGTAGCGTTATTGGCTGATGGTCATATTCTGGTAGAGGGTGCGCCAGGCCTTGCAAAAACGCGAGCAGTCAATTTGCTCAGTTCTTATATAGAAGGTGATTTCAGACGGTTGCAATTTACCCCTGATCTACTGCCTTCAGATTTAACCGGAACAGAAATTTTTCTGCCCCAGTTAAGTGAATTCAGTTTTCGTGAAGGTCCCTTGTTTCACAATTTAATTTTGGCTGATGAAATTAACCGTGCGCCAGCGAAAGTGCAATCAGCGTTACTTGAAGCGATGGGCGAAAGGCAAGTGACTGTCAGTGGTGTGACATACCAACTACCGGAATTATTTCTGGTAATGGCAACGCAAAATCCTATAGAACAAGAAGGTACTTATCCCTTGCCTGAAGCACAACTTGATCGCTTTTTGCTTCATATTCCTGTTGATTATCCTACTCAGGAAAATGAAAAAAAGATTTTACGTTGTGTCAGAAATGAAACGTTAAACAAAGATAATGTAAAAAAAGCTAAAACAAAGTTGTCACAAAAAAGTATTTTTGAGGCGCGAAAGGAAGTCCTCAACGTTCATATGTCAGAACAATTGGAAGACAATTTAGTGTCAATTGTTATTGCCACAAGAAATCCGGAAGCTAATGGCAGAAAACTTAATAACTTATTGTAATATGGTGCAAA
>CAZKUH010000430.1:0-2745 GCA_964555895.1 uncultured Enterobacterales bacterium | reverse complement strand
AAAAACACTCGAAATACTGAGAGAGAGTGGTGCCGCCGCAGTAAAGACAAATTTTAATTCGGCATGAAAAAAATTATCCTCTATTTTCGTGGATGATAGCACCTTGGCAATAATTTCCTGATAAATCTTGGGGACACTGAAATAAACATGTGGTTTGATTTCAGAGAAATTAGCGAGCAACTGGTCAACATTTTTACCAATGGAATCATCAATGGCCAGACAACCGCCTGAATGCAAGGCAAAGAAGCGTTCGAACAACCCGCCAAAACTATGATGCCAGGGTAAGTAACACAAGAATCGCATAGCTGATTCCGGCTGCCACATTTGTTGTAATGCTTGTTGCTGTGACATTATATTATTGTGACTTAGCTCTACACCTTTAGGAAAACCACTGGTTCCAGAGGTATACATAATGAGTGCAAGACTGTCAGGTTTTACGTTTAAAAATAAATTTTTAATGGATGATAAGGTATCTTTGGTTAACTTATCAGCCACCACGTTCTCAAAAATATCACACTGAATAAATTCATCCAGCCCATGTAACTCAAGATCATTTAAAACTAAAATTTTATCAGGGAGCTGTTGTCTGTTGATGGAGGTGATCTTGAGCGGTAAATCTGTGATCAACAAATCAACATCAGAAAATTCAATGAGTTTTGACATCAGTTGTTTTGGATAGCCAGCAAATATTGGGACGCTCACTAAACCACATCCCATGACAGCCATTTCACAAACCAGTCGCTGATAATTATTTCCGGCGATAAAGGCCACTCTGTTGCAATTTTTAGGGAAATTAAGCTTTAATAAATAATTTGCCAGCTTAAAGATGTCCTGAGTTAAACAACCCCAACTCCAATATTGATATTTACCATTTACCCTTTCTGCAAATGCTGGTTTATCAAAATATTTTTTTCTATTGTTGACAAACATGGTACCTATATTCGGCGTTGAATCACCCAACATCATTTTTGAACCCATTATTTGCGAGTTGCTATTTAACATGATGGTTCCTTATTTCATTTACATTTATGACGTTAGTTTGCATCTTTACATTTTCAGATATCATGCGACCTTTGCTGTTTGTTTTTTTTGCAATATAACGTGTCGATATCCACCCCAAATGGCAGCGCCTATCGAGCCTGCAAAAGTTGAATCTTTATGGGTCAAGACCTTGATGTTCAGTCGTTTGTCCTGATCTGCAAGTTCTTGCATAGCGGCGACGAATCCAACATTTTTGCTCAGCCCACCGGTCACTAAAACATCCCCTTTTGATTTTGTCATCCGCAGCAAATTAACCAGTCTTTTTGCCATGGAAAGATGGATTCCTTTTAATATATTGGCTGTTGATATTTCACGGCTAACCATATTGATCACATCTGTTTCAGCCAATACGGCACAGATCCCGGAAACAGTTTCAGGATTATCAGATTGTAATGATAATTCACCGATATCATCGATCCCAACACCAAGATAGCGCGCAATGTTTTCCAAAAACTGTCCAGATCCAGAGGCGCATTGTGAGGTCATTTTGTAGGAAAGAATTTTTGACCGCTCATCTATCTGCATTGCTTTAGCGTGAAGTGCACCGCCGTCTACGACCGCTCTGATATTGGGATTAATAAATATCGCGCCTCGAGCATGGGCAGTCATTGAATAGAAATGACCCGTTCGGAAGTCAACCATGTCTCCTTCGCCGGTTGTAGCTACATAAGCAATGTCATGATGTTTCAAGTCGAAGTTTGACAAAACTCTATCATAGGCATGATGGACAACTTCCTTTATATCTCGGCGACGAATTTTATCGAGATCATTAAATAATAACTCATCTATTGAACCATCTTGATGAAAGCGTATAAGCGTTGTTTTTATTGAATCACAACCCACATCAATTCCAACCGTGTAAAACATATCTTTGTCTCCCGTTTATGTCGTCTGTTCAGGCATTGACGACGTTTATTTTCGTTGAATTATGTTTCTTTTTTTTCAACTTGCTTATTTCTAAATCAGCCATCACTCCTTTGGGATCTCGTTTAGCAAACAAGGCGGCTCCTACTGCGCCAGTATAGATACTGTCGGCACTAATATTCATGGTCGTTATGCCATAGTTTTCTTTAATTAATTTTTGTAGCGCTGATGTTGCTGCCTGGTTTCTGGCGACACCGCCGGTAAATGTGAATTCAGATTCAACACCACCGGATCTAGCCAATAATGACATGGCTCTGAGAATAATAGCGCGGTGTAATCCCGCCAAAATATCTTCTCTTTTTTCTCCCAGTGACAGCCGTTCACGTAATTCAGCACCCGCAAATACGGTACAGGTTGAGTTGATTTTGACGACTTTGGTCGATTTCATCGCCAACGGCCCTAACTGATGAACGCCCATATTCATTTCATCTGCGATATAGCCAAGATAGCGGCCACAACCAGCGGCACAACGGTCATTCATTTGAAAGCCAGTGACAATCCCATTTTTATCTATTTGGATGGCTTTGGTGTCCTGTCCGCCGATATCTAGTACAGTTCGAGTATTGGGGAACATATAGTGCGCACCTAATCCGTGACACAATATTTCAGAGCGGATTTGTTCTTTGGCAAAAGGCAAAGTGAGTCGTCCGTATCCTGTGCCCACGGTATTTAAAACGTTAAATTCTTTTTCAACGGTTTCTTTAACGGCAGCGGAAATTTGTTGCTCATAGGCTGCAAATTGTTCCAAAGAGATCACTTTCTCACGTGCAAATGCGAGGT
>CAZKUH010000429.1:0-2748 GCA_964555895.1 uncultured Enterobacterales bacterium | reverse complement strand
AAACTAAACATAAAGTTTTACGCCAGGGGGCGTGTCGGCGGCCTTAGAAATAATAACAAGTCACTTACTTTTCTATGTGCCGCCTTTTTTATTCCCATCATCATTGTATTCGTGTATTCATTTTATTGTCGTGCAGGTGTCGTGTTAGTGACGTAACCGACAAGATAAAATATACTTAAGCTGAACTCTGGAATGTAGTGGAGATTACAATGATATTAAAAAGACTTCGATTAAAACGACACTGGTCGCAGGAACAACTTGCGCAGTTTAGTGGCTTAAGTAGCCGCACCATTCAACGCATTGAAAGTGGAAATCAGGCCAGTATTGAATCATTGAAATCTCTCGCTGCCGTTTTTGAAATAGATATTTCTAAACTAACAGAGGAGATTACTGTGATAGATAAACAAACTGAACAATGGCGAAATTTACCCTTTTGTTTTCGTGCCAACATGTGGGGTCTAAAATCAAAAAAAGAAGTACTGAGAGGAGAGTTTTTATTGGTGTTAGCAGGTGTGATATCCTGGGTTGGCAGTTTTTTTTCTGAAGAAATTGGCAGGGTTGCGCCAGTATTCTTTTTATCTGCTTACGCTTTTACCTTATTACTCAGATATGGTGATAAATTTGATGTCTGGTAAATATTTATCCAGCCATTATCAATAGGCAACCAAAAAAGAGCCTGAATCTTCAGGCTTTTTTTATCGTCCATTTTCATCCAGAATGCAGTATATTAATGACTAAAATAGGCCACTAATTCATCCGCACCACCAATCAGTTTGCCCGCGATAAATATCTGTGGCGTACTGGTTTTTCCGGCGACTGCCTGTAGCGTTTTTGAAGTGATTTTATCACTGATCTCAATTTCTTCGAAGCTCATGCCTTTTGACTGTAATAATTTTTTGGCGCGAGTACAGTGTGGACAATTGGCTTTACCAAAAACCGTGACAAATTCAGGTGTTTTTGCAGTCGGATTGATATATCTCAACATAGTGTCTGCATCAGACACTTCAAACGCATCGCCTTTTCCTTCAGGCTCGATAAACATTTTTTCTATAACGCCGTCGTTGACTAACATGGAATAACGCCAAGATCTTTTACCAAAACCAATCTCAGATTTATCCACCAGCATCCCCATACCATCGGTAAAGGCACCGGTGCCATCAGGTAGCATGGTGATATTTTCAGCATGTTGATCGCCAGCCCAAGCATTCATGACAAAAGTATCATTCACCGATACACAAACTATTTCGTCAATGCCATTATCCTTAAAGACCGGGCTCAGTTCATTATAACGGGGTAAATGACTAGCAGAGCAGGTCGGTGTGAAAGCGCCAGGCAATGAAAATACAATCACTTTTCGACCTGAAAATATTTTTTGCGTATCAATTACAGCCCAACCATTTGCGCTCATTTCAGGAACCTTCAAATAAGGAACTTTCGCACCTTCTATATTTTTTAACATTTTTTTCTCCGTAGATTTAAATTATCCTCAACATTATAAAGCCATATTGAGTATAAATATAATTGATTATTTTTATTTTAGGCATAGTCAATAACTATTGAAATAGTGTCTTTGATTTTCAACTTCTTTGTCTGTGCATCAATTAAAAATTATTTCTAAGCCCTTTAATTTGCTGAAGCGTGACCCAATATACATTAGGTCAACAAACAACCTGCAGGCTGGATAGGCATGGCTATTTAAGAAAGCTATTATTTCGCCTATCTACGTTAATGTGACGCCCAATAACTGGTTATTGCTTCATAAGATTGGCTCAATAAAGACAAAATTTTTCACATTGCGCCAGATATCAATATAAACGTAGTCAATAAAATACAGGTTAAATAATATTTGGAGAATATCTTATGAGTAGGAATAAACACGGTTTTACGGTCGGATTAAACAGAATTGAAGAACAATACATCCTGACCATTAAAGTTGTAGGAACACTGAAAGATGAGGACTATAAAGTGATGGTTCCCATCCTGGATAACATCATTCGGAGTATAAAAAATCCAAAGGTGAAAGTATTTGTAGATGGCTTGGATCTTGATGGTTGGGAGATTAAAGCGGCCTGGGATGATTTAAAGTTTGGTTTGAAACACGGTAATGATTTTTCAAAAATCGCTTTTCTCGGCAATAAAAAATGGGAGCGATTATCTGCCAAAATAGGCTCTTGGTTCTACCCTGGGGAAATGAAATATTTTGAAAATGAAGCTGAAGCAATTTATTGGTTGATTGCGGATTGATTTTATTACTTGAGAGTAAACCATTGCAATATTTTCCGCCATTGGATTTGCTCCCGAACCGCCAGATGTTGGGGTAAATCCATCATACCCAAGCCACGTTCCGCAGCACCGACATAATTTTGCGAATCTGCTATTTGCGCCAAAAAAGGTATTTGTAAGCGGTGCAAAAAAGCCTCAAGGGTTCTTTGGCTTATAGTTGCACGTTTGACGCGATTGGCAACCATGGCAATTTTCCAGCCACGAGCCAAAAGATCGGCTTTATTTAGTGCCATGAGAAACCTCACCAAGACCTTGATATCGAGAGAGGAAGGTAAAACAGGGATAATTAAATAATGCGCTGAATCAGCTATCTCAGCCAAATCATCAACGGACCATCCTGCCGGTGTATCCAGTACATGCCAATCTTGCGTTGAATAATTTTTATGTGTAGAAAAAGTGGCCCTTGAGAAGCTGCCAGCCAAAGTGATGGCGCTCTGTTTTTTTGGCCGTAATTTATTCCAATCT
>CAZKUH010000428.1:0-2750 GCA_964555895.1 uncultured Enterobacterales bacterium | reverse complement strand
GTCATAAACAATGTTGATTAAACGCTCGTAGGAGACCACGATATTACGTAACT
Organism: uncultured Enterobacterales bacterium; assembly: GCA_964555895.1. Lineage (GTDB taxonomy): Bacteria > Pseudomonadota > Gammaproteobacteria > Enterobacterales > DRNA01. Next base: position 2,697 of record CAZKUH010000428.1, on the reverse strand, counting down.
GAAAAACATAATGCTTGAGTGCTCTGAGTTCAATAATTTTATCTTTGGGATAAAAGGTTAAATAGATAGTGGCAAAATCAGGTTGCTCCTGCACCCCTAAAAATGTGAATTCAGGTACTTTTATTTTAATTTCATATGCTTCCTTGGCTGGATTCGGTAATGATTTTAAAATGGCAATATCTATATCTTCATAAGTCTTTATTTCCCGGCTGGAAGAACCGGTTGTTTTACTATGGTCATTCATAGTTAATTACTCTCATAAATCAGGTTTTGTTGAAGAACGGGGAATTTGATTTTTGCAATAGCAAAACCACCAAAGATGATCAGACTAAATAGCAGATTCCCCATCAGGCTATTTTGTAAAAACGGTATTCCAGCTATGTAGGATTCCATCAAACCATTAAAATCAGGGGGATAAAAATCTGTCATCATCCAAACGCCGAAATTAGTTAACAGAAAAAATAAACTGGTCGCAAAAATAGTAGCCAATGTGGTGTTGCGTAAAGATGATATCCCAGATTTCTTTTGACGGAGAAACATACCGGTAAATACCGTAAGTAAGATACCTCCATAAACAAAAAACAAGGTATTATGTAATCCCAATATCAGATCGGATAAAAACATAATAACCAATGGTAACAAAATGGCATATTTGTTCTCACGGAATTTCGCCCCAGAAAATAATGCCACCGCTATCACTGGCGTAAAATTGGCTGGGTGTGGTAAAATTCGATAAATTGCTGCGATGATGATGATAGCTAACAGGGTAAAAAATCGTGCTCTATTGGTCATTAATTTATTCATATTTCCTCCCGAGTATTTTTCCACTGTTCTTCTTTAAAAACTTTAGACGTATTGCTTTTATCTTTTTGCGAAACTACTCTTGAAATAACAAACAGCAAGTCCGACAACCGGTTGATAAATATCAGCAACTCTTTTTGTACGGTTTTTTGTTCATGCAAGCGACAGAGATTTCTTTCCGCACGCCGGCAGACCACTCGAGCCAGATGCAAATTAATGCTAGCCAAATTACCGTTGGGCAGAATAAACTCAGCTAATGGCGGTAGATTTTTATTGTACTCAGCCAGCCATAATTCCAATCGTCGAATATCTGTTGGAGTGATCAGCAATTTGCCGGTATTGGCTCTTTCCTGATCTAATTCATCATTTCCCAGAGCAATGGTTCCAGCAAAATCAAATAGTTTATGCTGCAACCAGTTAATGATTTTATTTTCTTCAGTGGCGCACAAATATTTTGCGCAAATACCCAATACAACATTAAGCTCATCGATATCGCCCATCACCTCAAAGACCATTTCGCCTTTCGAGCGTCTGACACCATCGGCCAAAGCAGAGGAACCATCATCCCCGGTAGTGGTTGCAATCCTGTTCAATCGGGTTTTCATACGTGCATTATCCACCTGTTAATGAGCCAATCGATATCTCAGATTGAGGGTAAAATTTCGTCCCGCAGCCGGATAATATCCATTAAACAAGGCAAAACCATTATATTTTTTATCCAGAAGATTATTGATTCTGGCAGAAAGCTCCCAGTTATTCAATGGTCCGTTAAATCTTTGAAAATAGGTAAGATTTAAAAGGGTATATGGTTTCAATGTCTGAAAAAACCCGTCAAAATCTCCTTGCTGTTTTCTGCCACCAATAAAATGATATTCTAATCCGTACTCAGTAGCCGCATTAAGGATATAATTCAGTTTAAGTTTGGCGGTGTTTTTTGAGACGCCTGGAATATTTTTTCCTTGATTACTGCCACCACTATATTTAGCGTCAATCCAGCTACTATTGAAATTAAGCCATAATTTTTGATTGATCGATTGTTCCAGTTCCAGCACCAAACCCTGTCTGGTTGATTTGTCAGCATTCATATTGGCACCTTGAAAAAAAGCACCTACAGGCGGGATCTGGGTAGGATCGAATATTATTTCATCCTTTAATTTTAATTCATATGCTGATATTTTCCAGCGACTATCACCATTGATATATTTAAAGCCACTGTCAATCGAAATGCCGAGTTGAGGATTCAAACCAAAAACACCAGGCGAGGTATAAGCCTGTTCATCAACTTTTGCGAACCTGAAATTAGATTCGATTCGAGCAAAAAAATCCCATTTTTTATTTAATCGATAGATGCCTCCGAGATTAAAAGCTGAGGCCTTATTGCTAAACTCTATACCGTTCGCATAGGTAAAAATATCATTCAGTCGATCATAAACTTTTGTATAACGAGCACCCGTATTTAAAATTAACTTTGTCGTGAGCGGTATAGTGGCGTAAACATAAGCACTACTGAGTCGTTGATTATTACTTCGCCCAAGAAATGAGAAAGCATATTTTGAAGCGATTATATCGACACCCAGAGTCAGATTAACCCAACCAGATGAATTTTCAAACTTGGCAATAAAACGCGGCCTGATACTGGTTAATTGACGTTCGGTAGTCGATAAAGAATTGACTGAAAAATTGATGAAACTGGTACGGCTCAGATTATGATCTTTATTTTGTTGAATTTCCGCCTCAAATTTCCAGGTATCAGATAACCTGGCAAATGATGTAAAGCGATAGTTGGTATTTCTTATTTTTAAAAAATCAGCAAAAAACTCAGATCTTGATTGTCTTCTATCGACTAATAAGTCTGTCTCAAGCAACGCACCTGGCGTATTTATTTTCTGCTCAGTC
>CAZKUH010000427.1:0-2757 GCA_964555895.1 uncultured Enterobacterales bacterium | reverse complement strand
GACTAATAGTTTTTGCATAGGCTTTACTGGTTAACTGAGCAACCGGTACTTTTACAAAGTCCGGATCACCTAGATAATAACTCCTATCGGCATAAGCAGTACGCATAGCTTCTACCATCACCTGAATGGTTTTAGCTCGATTAGGCCCCCATTTTTTTAAGGGGAAATTTTCCAGGGTATTGAGCATTTCTATCAGGTGTACGCCGCCAGAACTGGGTGGCGGCATGGTCACTATTGAATATCCTTTATAGCTTCCGATTAAAGGTGCTCTTTCGATAGGCTGATAATTAATCAAATCCTGCTTCGTCATTACGCCACCGAATTGACGAATGCCTTTAATAAATTTTTCCGCCACTTCTCCTTTGTAAAATCCGTCACGCCCATATTTTCTGATTAATTTTAGGGTTTTAGCCAGATCTTTACGAACCAGCTTATCACCATGCTGATAGAAGCCCCCACCTTTTGGATAAAATACCGCAGCAAATCCTGGATCAGCACGTAATCTTTTTGCCCTGGTTTTTAAAGAATCGGCTAAACCCCAAGAAATGAGGAATCCTTCATCAGCCAATTTGATTGCCGGAGATATCACCTCAGAGAGCTTCAATTTACCATATTTTTTTTGGGCATAAATTAACCCTGCCACTGTTCCAGGAACCGCAGTACTTTTGCCTGAAAAACGCACCATTGTTTCATCGACCTGACCATCGACAACAAACATGTCTTTATGTGCTTTCAAAGGTGCCGTTTCTCGATAATCTATGATGGTGTTTTTATTTCTTTTAGCATCATGAATGACCATAAAGCCACCACCTGCAATATTACCAGCTTTAGGCAGTGTAACCGAAAGCACAAATCCCACCGCAACCGCCGCATCAACCGCATTTCCACCCTGTTCAAGAATTTTAGCACCAATTTCACTCGCTAGATGCTCTTCACTTGCGACCATACCATTGCGACCAGGAGTCGGATGAAATGGCCATTTAAAATCTATAATTGGTGTGGCGGAAGGTGTTACAGCAACGGCTATTTGCAAAGAAAAAACTGCAATTAATATAATGGCTTTTCTCAATTTTTTTTCTCTTTTTTTATCAATTTTGAAATATTTTTTGATGACACAATGTCAAACAAACCTTTTACCAGAGCCGCATTAAAATCAGCAATGCCCTGCTTTACCAATACGCTGTTATCGGCCTTTTGTCTAGATTTAATTGTCAACCAAGCATCACCTGAAGCATCTGTTAGCCATTGGGCTGCGGACTCTACCAGTTCAATTAACTTCGGCCAGTCTAACTCTTGCCTTTGATCAGCGTTAAATGGGAATTCTATAGCAGCTATTGAACAACTCATGCTAATCTGCTCACTACTTGATGGGCCAAATTCACCAACTCTCAAAAGAGCGCAAAGTTTTTCACATAATTGTTCGAGGGTTTGTTCTTTATCTACTCGCGCATAAAGCAAAAAGCTGTCTTGATTCCAACGCACCAGCTCATCGGCTGCCCCACCTTCATTCTTCATTTCAGCAGCAATTTGTATGATAATTTGATTGAGTAAAAACTGTCCTCCTTGCAGTCTTAGAGATTCAAATCCATCAAGTTTGATGATAAGAAATCGTAGTTGCGGATTATACATGCTGTCTTCGGTAATACTCTGTTCATCTTTCTCAACAATATTAACAAATTGTCTGATGGCATTATCAATGGAATACTTGATGAAATCTCTGGTATGAAGTCCTGTTTGCTTATCCACTAAATGCAAATCCTGTAATTGTCGCTCGAGCAGATCCTTGTCTTTAAAAGTTACCGACAACTCATCCAGTAGTTGATGGTTTTCATCTTTCTGTTCGGTTAACTGCAATTTGTAGGTATTGAGTTCCTCCGATAATTTGATCTGTACATTTAGCAAAGATAGTTTTTGTCTATTCCATTTTCTATAATGCCATCTTATATAGCCGCTCAATAACAGCAGAATGATTAAACCTAGAAACCAGAATAAATAATCAACATAGGTGATGGATGAATTCACGGTAAAAGAAAAATTGGTTGCGTTTAATATATTATTTTTTCCGGAAACTCTTGATTGTAATTCAACGTCATAACTTCCAGAAGACAAATCAAATAAATTAAAAAATCGCTCCACCGTCCAAGGTGACCAGGCCCCAGAAAGCTGCGGGATTCGCATGCGTAATTCAATGTTTTCTGCATTAGCCAAATCAATAACATCAAATTCAAGACGAATATATTTTGATGTGTCATTGAATTCAAAGTGCTTGGTAATGGGGTTTTTTCTTATCTTTTTTCCATCAACAATAAATTCAGAATTCACAATAGATGAAGCGGAATAATCTATAATCAATTTCTTTGGTTCTATAACATTCAAGCCATTGATGCCGCCAAAGTACAGCCTTCCTCCTCGATCTTTTGCTCCTGCATTGGTATTAAATTCTGCACTTTGCAAACCATATTTTTGTGGGATTTTATTCACTTCTTCCGAAGTGGGGTCAAGCTGATATAAGCCTGAACTTCCAGCTATCCATATCAAACCATTATTATCGGCAATAATAGTATAAAAATTTTTCCCCTTGAGTAAATCAATATTATTATAAGACTGTACTGACCATTTATGCTCAAGAAAATTTATTTTATCTACGCCAGCACCCGTGGCTACCCAAATATTACCAAACTTATCTTCTGCAATATCATTTGCTTCACGATGGGAAAGCGGCAATTTAGCAATTTCAGAGTTAAACCAGGCAAAGAA
>CAZKUH010000426.1:0-2767 GCA_964555895.1 uncultured Enterobacterales bacterium | reverse complement strand
CTATTCAAATAGCTCTCACAGGAAAAATTAATGATGTAGGGGGTGAGTAGTTACAATTAACTTTAAGAAGTTCCGTCTTTGCGCCGTATTTTTTAATCGCCTGCACCCTTCCTTTTGAGGCTGATTCAGGCAAATATACCACGGCCTGACAACCCATTATTTTCGCTGACCAGGCTACTGCGCGACCATGATTACCATCCGTCGCGGTTACAAAAATAATATCCTTGAAATGAGACTGATATTTTTTTATTAAATTAAATGTTAATTCTTTTTTTTCTGTTGCCGTTAATAATTGTTTTTCTATTAAAGTTTGATGTAAAATTTTTGCCATAGCAAAACTGGCGCCCAAAACTTTAAATGCTTTTAAGTCAAATCGTTTACTCTCATCTTTAAGCAAAATATTTTTCAGATGAAGTTTATTTGCCAAACTAGGTAACTCGACAACCGGCGTATTTTGCGAGCTAGGTAAGGATTGATGGAATTTATTCACTTGGTTGATAATGTTGTTATCAATTAAATTTGAAGAGAAAATTTCCGTTGATTTATACGGTTTCTTCATACTGTTTATTTTCAAACTAATCATTAACCTTCCTGTAAAAACATCCTGAAGTGATGCGTTCATGCCCTGACAAATCTTTTTCACTGGCGACGTTTTCAAAACCTTCAGCTACCATCATGAGTCGTACTTTCTTGCCTTGTGTAAAACCATGTTCCAGTAACAACCAACAATTATTGTTGAGATGTAAAACTGCATATTTCACAATGCTTTCAATCGCAGCAAAGCCTTCATTTTTAGCCCAAAGTGCACATTCTGGTTCATATCTTAAATCACCACGTTTTAAATGCGGATCGTTTTCATTAATATAGGGCGGATTACTCACAATCAAATCAAATTTTTGTAAAGGTATGTCAACACCCCAATCACTTTGTAAAAATGAAATATTTTCTATGCTATTTAACGCAGCATTTTCCTCAGCTACGTTCAATGCCGCCTCGGAAAAATCTGTTGCCAAAATATGACAATGTGTCAGTTCACTGGCTAATGACAGTGCGATAGCTCCCGATCCGGTGCCTAGATCCAGTAATTCTCTGGCGTCGGGATTTTGTTGCAATTTTGTCAGCGCATGTTCAACTAACAATTCTGTTTCAGGTCGTGGTATTAATGTGTCTGAATTAACTTTTAAAGAGAGTGTCCAAAAGTCTTTAACACCCGTGATGTAGGCTATGGGTTCGCCGGCAATTCTTTGCTGAACATATTTTTCAAAACATAAAATCTCATGCCTGGATAATTTTTTTTCTGGCCAGGTTAAAATATAACTGAGCGGTTTTGACAGACAAAAACCCATCAATAGTCTACTATCCGTTTTTGCCGAATCGGAAGATATCTTTAACAGAGATTCTGACCAAATCAAGGCAGCTGAAATTGATGAAGATTGTGATAATTTTTTCGTCATATTATTCGTCATCTCCCAAAAATTAATTATTTACCCCTTATTCAGAAGCCATGGCGGCTAATTGATCTGCCTGATACTCACTCATTAACGGATTAATAATATGATCTAAATCACCTTCCATTGTTTCATCAAGTTTATAGAGTGTCAGATTAATACGATGATCTGTTACGCGTCCTTGGGGGAAATTATAAGTTCTAATACGCTCCGATCTATCCCCTGATCCGACCAAATTCCTTCGGGTGCTTTCTTCTTCAAGTTGCTGTTCACTTCGAGCAGCTTCAAGTAAACGAGATTGTAGAACTTTCATGGCTTTTGCACGATTTTTATGCTGTGATCTTTCCTCCTGACATTCAACCACCACCCCTGTCGGAATATGCGTAATTCTGATGGCTGAATCTGTTTTATTTACATGCTGACCACCAGCACCGGATGCGCGAAAAGTATCGACCCTCAAATCACCCGGATTAATATCCATCGCTTCAACTTCATCAGCTTCTGGCATGATAACCACCGTACAGGCAGAGGTGTGGACCCGACCCTGGCTCTCGGTTTCAGGAACTCTTTGTACCCGATGAGCACCCGATTCAAATTTTAAATGAGAGTAAACACCCAGCCCAACAATACGACATATAATTTCCTTATACCCGCCCTTTTCTCCTTCATGTTGTGAGATAACTTCAAGTACCCATTTTTTCTTTTCCACATATTTTGCATACATTCGAAACAGTGCACCAGAAAATAATGCGGCTTCATCACCACCAGTACCGGCTCGAATTTCCAAAAAAATATTTTTATCGTCGTTGGGATCTTTAGGTAGTAATAATTTTTGTAAATCAGACTCTAATATTTCAAGTTGTTGTTTGACTGTCTTGATTTCTTCCTGGGCCATCTCACGTATTTCTGCATCATCTTCTTTGAGCATCTCTTCGGCTGATCCCAACTCCATTTCCGCTTGCTGATAATTTTTAAATTTCTCAACAACATCTTCCAATTGGGCATATTCTTTTGACAAAGCACGGAATTTATTTTGCTGCGAAATGATTTCCGCGTTCCCAAGCAGAGCGGCTATTTCTTCATGGCGTTCCACGAGTATTTCTAATTTTATCTTGATTGATGTTTTCATTTTTATAGTTTTCTTTGATTACGACTAACCCGGTAGTCGTAATTAACCTTAACAGCGAATTGTCATCAAAAAGCTTCTTTTAAAAATAAATTGTAAGTGGTCATTTAAAATTACAGGTAACGATAAGCTATCGACTGTTGTTTGTAATATTCTTTTTTTATTTTTAATATTTTATATTCTTTGTTTTTTC
>CAZKUH010000425.1:0-2770 GCA_964555895.1 uncultured Enterobacterales bacterium | reverse complement strand
CCGCCACCACTTTGTATTTCTGAGTGATGGACAAACAAATCTTTGCCGCCGTCATCTGGAGTAATAAAACCGAAACCTTTATCTGCGTTAAACCACTTTACTGTACCTTGACTCATTTTACTTTATACCTTTTTGGTTGGTGATTAAATTTTACAAATGAACCAAAGATACTTGAATTCATTTGTGAATGACCTCTACATACATATAATGTTGAGCTTTGTTACCTAGACCACTGGAAACAACAACAATTTCTGAAGTTTTAACTTTACCTTAAAACGACCCTGTTTTGTAGAATAATTTGATTCGGCTTGTATTTTACCCTACCCTGAATGGTTTGACCATGTCACAATGCCTGATTACACCTTTTTCTTTTTTAGCCTCGAGGGTTTAGAAAAAGCAAATAACGCAATCAGCTGCCGACTGTAAGCGAGGCCTGCACCACTGGTACGGACTGAATTGCTTGGTTGTGGCTTTTATGGTTTGAAATGCCCCATAAACTTTAATTCTTCAATTGCAGCCATATAAGGCTGGAACCGCTCATCTCCACTTTCAAAAGCTTCTGCCGCCGCCAATGCATTTTCCATTGTGTCCCATTTTGCAATATCTGCAAATGCTCTACCATCGCCAGCGGGCGAAAATGTATCCAGTTCTATTAAACCAGAGAAGTCTTTTAACGCAACCCTTAAACCGTCTCTTATAGCTGGCATTTTACCCACAAACGCCTCTTTAACTGTAAATATGGCTACTTCCAATACATATTGACCATTTGACATACGATACTCCTCGTTTTTATTAAATGAGGACATATCTTAAAGCGCCACTACTGACAACGTACTGTCAGTAGCATTTATTATTTTTTAACTGATTCAAAATACGACTCTAGGTTAATTATTTTCCCTTTCCGGTACTTCTCGTCACTGACTCTGATTTTAATTATTTTATCTAATCTAAAATCCCTGAAACACCCTCTTAGGGTACACCAACTGCCAACAGTCCATTTTCCACCCCAATAAAATAAGCCTAGGGGATAAATAATTCGAGAAGTGGTTTTTTCATTCAACGAATGATACTCGATGAAAACCAAGTTCAAGTTTTTTACCGCTCCATGCATAACCTCCCAGTTATTTCTATCCTTCTTTCTGTCCAAAATATTTGGAGCATATGCAGCTCTCTTATATTCGTTAATCAAACGAGTTGGTAGAACTGCTTCAATCTTGTCTTTTAAGGATCGAGCTGCTCCAGATAGGGCATCACTCGTCCAACCACTAACCATCCTTACACCTAACAATAAGGCATCCAATTCATTATCTGTCAGATTTAACGGTGGGAGTTCAAATTGTTCATGCAACTGGTAACCCAGCCCAGCAACACCAAAAACCGGAATTCCAGAAACTGAAAGATCATCAATATACCTGTAAATTGTTCGAACAGAAACGTCCAACTCTTGAGCCAATTTTTCAGCCGTTATGGGTTGTCTTGCACGAATAATGTTTATTAATTGAAATAATCTATCTGCTTTTCTCATGCTCTGACACTACGTTTTTAAAGCCTAGCGAGCCTGTAGAATAACTCATTTTTTATTTACAGTATAAAAAATGGGCTTTTTTAGCGATAAATTGCGTTCCTATTTGAATTCTGAGTTAAATTCACCCTACCACAATACTTTAACACGCTCTCAACACGAAATAATTTAAAAAATATTTTTTGGAAAAATTCTACAGCATCAACGCAGAGTTAAGGGATTTCGAGAACAGGCGGTTTTTTTGCGTTCTTTGCAAAAAAAGTGCGTGTTCTCGAAATCCCTCTTGAACGTTTTGTTATACATTTTTTAATTTTCCCCATAACAATATTACTATTTCGATTTCTTCATTTTTTAAAATCTTTTCAGGATTATCGTCGAGTAAAAATGCGTACATATTGTTTAATACTATCATGGAGTCGTCATTACCTATTGGTCCCTCATCGTAAAGAACAATATCAGGAAATTTATTTTTAACCACATCATATTCTTCCAGTGAAAATCCATAGAGACTTACATCATCTTTTATGATTCCTCCAAAACGCTCTATTAATGACTTAATAATAGCTATTTCATCAGATGTATAAATTTCAGGCTACATATTTGTATGTATAACATCTGATTATATTTTTTTAGAATGTCCAACCTTCTTGCTCCATGAACTTCTCCAAATTCATGTAAGGAATCTCAAAGTGTTCACATACATTTGGGACTTGCGATGCATTTTTCTTGTATTTTTCAGTTGTTACAACGCAACCGCTATCAATAGAACCTGCTTTTGCTATAACAAATGGATCAGCTACTGCTTTTCCCTGTAAGCGTTCTTGTTTTCTTATCAATCCTTGAAAATGTGGAACTTGAAAAATTGCACTAACTAACGATAATTCGCTGGCGCTGGGTAGTTGAAATACATTCCCATTATCTTTAACCCAAGTTGCAAGAAGATCTTCTTGACCTTCGAGTTCTCTTGCAACCTCTTTAACAGAAATAACTCTTCGAGAGTCGACCAATTCATCAAATTGCTCCCAAAGTGATGGAAATCGCTGAGGGTAATAGTAACGAAACATCCAGATTAGTGGCCCAGAGTCAAATACATAAATCATGCAGAAGTCCCAGTTTTATATAACAAAGATTCTATACCAGGGATGTTTTTAACTTTAACGCCAAGATAATCTGCGAGGCGTTCAGTATTAATTCGCTCTTTGTAATATTGAGAAAATGCTTTTTCTATATATTTGTCACCTAAATATG
>CAZKUH010000424.1:0-2772 GCA_964555895.1 uncultured Enterobacterales bacterium | reverse complement strand
GAATCTTTTTATTCTTCAATTATTACCCTGAAAATAGGCAAAAAGAAAGAAAAGGCTATTTTGAAAGATTTACAGCGTCATCCCTGGAAAAACCTCATCTCTCACGCAGATTTTCTCAGAGTGAAAATGGATGAAGAAATTACCACCAATGTACCACTCCACTTTATCAATGCAGAGCAGTGTGAGGGAGTGAAAATGCAAGGTGGTCAGTTAATACACTTACTGAACGATATTGAAATTACCTGTTTACCCAATGACCTGCCAGAATTCATTGAAATTGATCTCACCGCGCTTGAATTAGGTGCAACTATTCACCTCACTGAAATGACCATCCCTGAAGGGGTTGAAATAAGTGCGCTGACTGGACCTGATGCAGAAGATCACGATCAGGGTGTGGTTACTGTTATCAAGAAGAAAGCTGAAACTGAAGACGAACCTACAGATGAAAGTGAAGCCACTGGATCTGAACCGGCAGAAGACTCAGAAGTTAAAAGCGAAGAATAATATTTCTCCGTACTTTAAGCCGATAGTGATGCCTTGCAAAACTATCGGCTTTTTACTTTTGTCTTTTCACAACAGCTCATTTACACTATTTACACTGATTAACCTTTCTGCTATTAAAACAATCGAGCATTAGAATGGCTATCAAACTTATTGTTGGATTAGGCAACCCGGGTAGCCAATATGAATCTACACGGCATAATGTTGGTCAATGGTATGTCGAGTTACTTGCGCAAAGTTATTCCATCTCGTTAAAAGCAGAAAAATCATATTACGGCCGAGTGGGCCGTGGTCAAATAGCAAATGACAACGTACGCTTGTTGATTCCCGCCACTTACATGAATTTAAGCGGCAAAGCAGTACAATCCCTAGCTAACTTTTATAAAATAACAGCCGATGAAATCCTCGTTGCGCACGATGAACTCGATCTGGATGTCGGCACAGCCCGTCTAAAAAAAGAGGGTGGCCACGGCGGGCATAATGGTTTGAAAAGTATCATTCAGTCTCTGGGCAATCGACAGGATTTTTATCGTTTAAGGATAGGCATCGGACATCCAGGGGAAAAACACCTGGTTACCGATTATGTTCTTGGTAAACCGTCCTTGGCCGATCGGCAAAAAATTGAAATAGCGATTGAAGACAGCATTCGGGAAACAGCTAAAATTATCGGCGGGGATATAGCAGCAGCAATGAATCAACTTCATCGCCGAACATGAAAAAAATCGCACAAATTTACAGGAAAAACTAATGGGCTTTAATTGTGGCATTGTCGGATTACCTAATGTCGGTAAATCAACCTTATTTAACGCATTAACCAAAGCGGGCATCGAAAGTGCCAACTACCCTTTTTGTACCATCGAACCGAACACCGGTATTGTACCGGTACCCGATCCACGCCTGGAGGCACTGGCTAAAATAGTCAATCCGCAAAGAATTCTACCAACAACAATGGAATTTGTCGATATCGCCGGCTTGGTCGCTGGAGCCTCTAAAGGAGAAGGGCTGGGAAACAAATTTCTGGCCAATATTCGCGAAACAGACGCGGTGGCACACGTCGTTCGGTGCTTTGAAAATGATGATATCGTCCATGTTGCCGGTAAAATAGATCCGCTCAATGACATAGAAGTGATTGATACAGAATTAGCCTTAGCTGATCTTGAAACGCTGGAGAAAGCGCTGTTAAGAGCACAAAAAATAGCCAGAACAGGCGACAAAGATGCCAAAGAAAAAGTTTCCACTTACGAAAAAGCCCAAATTATTCTGGATGAAGGAAAAGCACTCCGATCCGAAAACTGGACTGACAATGAACTTGCCTGTTTGATGGTCTTCACTCCCATCACCTTAAAACCGGTGATGTATATAGCCAACGTAGCCGAAGATGGCTTTGAAAACAATCCATTTTTGCAACAAGTCATCACGCATGCTGCTACAGAAAATGCCATTGTGGTACCGATATGCGCCGCTATCGAAGCCGATATTGCCGAACTGGATGATGATGCTGAAAAACAGGAATTCCTGCAGGAACTCGGCCTTGATGAACCCGGTCTGAATAGGGTGATCCGTGCCGGTTATGATCTACTAAAATTACAAACCTACTTCACTGCCGGCGTTAAAGAAGTTAGAGCCTGGACTATCGCCATAGGTGATACCGCCCCTCAAGCTGCCGGAAAAATTCACACTGATTTTGAGAAAGGCTTTATCCGAGCCGAAGTCATCGCCTATCAAGACTTTATTGACTGTAGCGGTGAACAAAAAGCAAAAGAAGCCGGAAAATGGCGGCTGGAAGGCAAAGATTACCTTGTAGCTGATGGCGATGTAGTCCATTTTCGTTTCAACACCTGATATGAGAATTACTTCGACAACCTTTGTGCAAATTTTACTTTTTCCAGATAGATAAAATCTACTCAATGCTTGACAAAACAGTAGCAAAAACGCAAAATACCCGCCGCTGTAAACCACAGCAATTCCTCTTGGCTATGTAGCTCAGTCGGTTAGAGCACAGCATTCATAATGCTGGGGTCGGTGGTTCAAGTCCACCCATAGCCACCATATAAATCATGGGTTAGCAAGCAAGTAAACACTAACCCTTAAATTTATTTTCCTATTCAGAGTACACCTAGAGTACATTTCACCCTTAATTATTGACTAAATATCGCTTACTTGAGATGGGTAATTTAAGGCTGCAATTTATTCTTGTTCGGAGCTATTAACATATTTAGTCGGCCCTTAAAAACAACATAACATATTGATAATAAACAATAATACCACCAT
>CAZKUH010000423.1:0-2792 GCA_964555895.1 uncultured Enterobacterales bacterium | reverse complement strand
ACTTGCCTTATTAGAAATTATTTTGAGATTGAGTCACTTTGGTGTGGATGAAGCACTTTTTATCGATTCAAAACAATTTAAGAATTATCTCCAGCCGAATCCGGAAATCATAAAACGCTATTTCCCTCCCGCTAGCCCGGCACCAGATGTCAGCCCAGACACACAATATTTTAGAAAAATAAAATCTGCTGATAGTTTTCGTATTGTTATTCAAGGCGGGTCTACAGCAGCAGGTTTTCCTTTTGGCCGCTGGGCCTCTTTAAAAGGCATGTTAGATCAACGTTTTAAACGTTTATATCCAAACAAAAAAATTGAAATTATTAATACGGCCATGTCTGCGGTCAACAGTTACACGTTACTCGACTTTGTCGATGAAATTACTGCACTCAAACCCGATTTAATTCTTATTTATGCGGGACATAACGAATATCTGGGCATCATGGGTGTAGGGTCAGCATTTGCCGCAAAAAGTGGCCGACTGGCAACATTACTCTCTTTAAAACTGAAAAATTTCAAGCTGTATCAATTACTACAATATTTATTATTTTCTGTACAAAACCAGCAAAAAAATGATGTGTCCGACAGAACTTTAATGTCAAAGATTGCCAAAAAGAAAAATATTGTATTTGACAGCCCATTATTTAAAGCCGGGATTGAACAATTTACCGATAATCTGGATTTAATTTTAGCAAAATATCAGCAACAACAAATCCCGGTGATGATTGCAACTTTGGTCAGCAATGAAAAAGATCAACCGCCCTTTGCTTCATCTGCATCAACCAATGGTCATATTTCTGCAATGGATAGCTATAAGAAAGCCCTTAAAACCCTAAAATCGGGCAATAAAATAGCCGCCAGAGCATTGTTTCAGATGGCAAGAGATAATGATACATTACGTTTTAGAGCACCGACCATTTTTAATCAAGTCATCAGAAAAGAAGCTAAAGCGCATCAAGCCATTGTGGTCGAAGTCGAAGAAAAGTTTATCCAACATAGTACTGATGGTATACCAGGATCAGCCTTGATTCTGGAACATTTACATCCTAATTTAAAAGGATATTTTTATCTCGCCGAAGCTTTTTTTGACAGTATGTTAACCAACCAGCTACTCCCGGCAGTTACAATAAACTATAGCGGAGACAAAGCCCTGAATGATATTCCGGTGAGTAAAAGCGATAGGGCTTTTGGCTTATATAAAATCAAAAAACTCAAAAGTGGTTATCCGTTTACCAGCAAACCTTATGTGGTAAAGTTACCTCAAGACCATTCACTGGAAACGATTGCCCTAAAAAAACGCCTCAAGGGTGAAAGTTGGCTTTCATTACAACAACAACTTTTAGTACAATACCAAAAGCAGGGTGATTTTGCTGAGGCCGCAAAAATTGCAGCCTTATTAACGGATGCCATTCCTCAGCAGCATCAAACGGCTTACATTGCAGGTCAACTCTATTTCAAGATTAATGATTTGGATATGGCGCAGTATTATCATCTTAGAGCCGTTTCCATTTCACCTGAAAACATCAATTATTTACTCTCATTGGCGCAAGACTACTTTGCCCTGAGGAACTATTCCATGAGTAAAAACACCCTGCAAAAAATACTCTTAATCGATCCAGAAAATAAAGCGGCATTATTTTATAGTCAACAAATTTCAAATGCACAAAAAGGAATATCACCTTGAAAAAAGTCTGGTTTTTTAGAATAATCGCTATCTCTATTCCTATCCTGTTTTTCGTGATTCTTGAGTTGTCTTTAAGGATATTGGGTTACGGTCATGATTATACCTTATTTATTGAAAATCCAGACGCACCTCAATATCTGTTGCCCAGGCCTGATGTGGTCAGACGTTACTTCCCACAAAATGCCGACGTACCAACTGTCACCATTGAAACTAATTTCTTTAAAAAGAAAAAACCAAAAAATGGTATCAGAATTTTTGTCCAGGGTGGCTCTACCGCTGCGGGTTTCCCTTTCGGTTACGGTGCTTCCATTGCCGGTATGCTTGATTATCGCTTGAAGAAAAGTTTTCCAGACCGACCCGTTGAAGTTATTAATACAGCGCTTGCGGCGGTGAACAGTTTCACCATGCTAGATTTTAGTGATGAAATCATTGCACAAAAACCCGATGCTATTTTAATCTATGCCGGTCATAATGAATATCTGGGAATTTTAGGCGTTGGCTCTGCCTATACCGCCGCCAATTCATTTACCAGTACCCGATTATTTTTGAAATTAAGAAAATTCAGAACCTTTCAATTACTACAAAATATTTATCATGCCCTCAGCACTGACAGCAGCAACGATGCTCTGAACACTAAAAATAAGCAAAACAAATCTCGTACTTTTATGGCGAAAGTGGCTAAGAACAAAAACATTGCCAAAGATTCCAGTATTTACAATCAGGGGCTGGAACAATTCAATAACAACATTTCTGATCTGTTGCAAAAATACAATGCGGCGGGTATTCCGGTATTTATATCCACTATCGCCAGTAATTTGAAAGATCAACCACCATTTTCTTCCAATGAAATACCTTCTTCTATCATGAAAGAGAATTCCGCATTATTTGCGGCTATAAAATCAAATAAAATTAGCGCCGATCAACTCAGTAAAATACAATTGTTCGCTGAAAAATACCACAGTGCTAATTTGTTTTATTTTCTCGGCCGGTATTTTATTTACAAACAAAAATTTGCGCTAGCTAAATCATATTTTACTGCAGCTAGAGATCATGATTTACTCCGGTTTAGAGCACCTTCTGAAATAAATCAGATTATTACCGATAATGCAAG
>CAZKUH010000422.1:0-2792 GCA_964555895.1 uncultured Enterobacterales bacterium | reverse complement strand
ATGTTGTCAGCGGACCTCGAGAAGAAGTTATAGGAGGAAATGGACCGGGCACATTCCCAGAGGCTGCTTTTGAATCATCTCAAGGTGACAATAATGATGACAAAGCGTTCGGTGGGCGAGTAGCAATTGCTTTATTGCCTGGTTGGGAATTTGGTTATTCATTCTACGGTGGAGCTTACGATAGCAATTCTTTGTTAGATTTCAACATGAGCGCAATTGATTTTAATTGGCTTGGAAGTTATGCCAGTGTCCGTGGAGAAATCATCAACACCACTATTGAAGAATTTCGAGTGAATGGTAGTATCATGCAATTCGACCGAGATGGTTGGTATATACAAGGTTCCTGGCAGATGAGACAACTGGGCAAAGAGTTGCTAAATCCGGTTGAATTAGTTTTACGTCGTTCTAAGATTACAGAAATTGAAACAGGTGATCGTTGGACTTTTGGCGTTAACTATTGGTTAGAGCCAAGTTCTGCGTTAAAACTAGCTTATGAAAACACCAAACTAGAAAGTGGTGTATCTGACAATCGACTTATGGTACAACTGGCTTTCGGATTTTAAGAGGATATTAATATGAAACTTGTATACACATTATTATTAAGCAGTATTTTTATCATAAGTTACTCTACTCAAGCGAGTGAGAAGAGTGCCTCGTCGTTGGTAGGCGAAGGTGCAAAACTCTATAGTGAAAATTGTGGTCGTTGCCATAACCCGGTACCTGCAACTTCATACTCTAAAAAGGAATGGTCTGTGATTATGCCTCATATGCGAGAGAAAGCACATCTTACAGGAAAAGAAACTTTAGCCATAGAGGCTTTTCTCGCGAGTACTTTAACATCTGATGTCAAGCAACCAAGCAAAACCGAAGCATCTGTAACTCCAGTTGTACGTTCAGGTGAAGAACTTGTTGCTCAATTTGGCTGCCAAGGTTGTCATGTCATCAAAGGAGAGGGCGGCGCACTTGGACCTTCCCTTGATGGCGTTGTACAAAGTAAGGGGCTAGAATTTGTACTTAAAAAGCTCAAAGACCCTAAATTTAATAATCAAGCCTCTGCCATGCCTCGTTATCCGATGGCGGATGAACAGATGAAAGCAATAGCCGATTACCTTGACAAAAAGTAACAGCAAAATCAGCTGAAATATGATTAGTTCTTTAATTTCAGCTGATACAGGTATATAAAGAAACGTTAACAGGTCTTACATCCACTAAGACCGATACTGTTTAGTATCGGTCTTAGTGGACTTAAAGTAAATAGTATACTATTCTTTGACAATCAATCCTTCATTCAAACAATCTGGTTATGCCCAGTAAAATAAAGCCTTATCCTTTATATCCAAATTTTTCTGCGCTCAAGGATTTCATTAATGCCGATTATCCAGGGATCGATAATACCATTTTAAAAAGCAAAAAATGGATGCGCAAACAATGGTTCTGGGGGAAATCTTTTCTTGAATTTGTCGGTCGGAATAAATCAGAACATACCTATATTCGGTTTAGAAGTGATATTGAGCGCTTTATTTTATGGTCAGTACTGATAAAAAATTCGCCTGTTGCAAAACTCAAAAAAAAAGATATTTTAGCTTATGCTGACTTTTGCTGGCAACCGCCAGTTTCCTGGATTGGCTACACTAACCAACAACGATTTAAATTTACTCATGGTTTTTTTGAAAGCAATAGTGACTGGCGACCATATAAAATTTGCCCTCCAAAAAATCAGTCGTCAACAGCGCTAGACAAAAAAAAATATAGACCATCCCAGCAAACATTAACTTCGACCTTTACTGCCATTATTGTATTCTATCATTACTTGATGAGTGAAGAACGCTGTTTGGGTAACCCTGCTCAATTGGCAAAAAAGGATTGTCGACATTTTGTTACCCAGTCACAAATCAAAGAAGTTAAGCGATTAACCGGCTTACAATGGCAATATGTGTTGGAAACAGCCATAGAAATGGCTGATAGTAATGCTATTTTTGAAAGAAATCTTTTTGTAATAACGGCCTTGAAAACGCTCTTCCTGCGAATTTCTGAACTATCTGAACGAGATAATTGGATCCCTGTTATGGGGCACATTTGGCAGGATGATGACGAGAATTGGTGGCTAAAAGTGTTTGGTAAGGGACGAAAAATCCGCGATATAACCGTGCCTTTGGATTTCATGCCTTTTTTAAAAAGGTATCGGTTGTCACGGAAGCTAACAGGGTTACCCGCTAGTGGAGAAAGCTTTGTTCTGGTAGAAAAAATTCGCGGACGCGGCGGAATGAGCGCCAGACATCTCAGACGGTTAGTACAACAAATCTTTGATCAGGCTTATTTGAAAATGAAACAAGTAGAAGGTAGAGATAAGGCAGTAAGACTTCGAGAAGCTTCCAGCCATTGGTTAAGGCATACTGGCGCCAGCATGGAAATTGAACGCGGCCGTGCGCTCAAGGATTTATCAGAAGATCTCGGTCATGCCAGCATGTCGACCACCGATGCGGTGTATGTACAAACAGAAAACAAGAAAAGAGCCGAAAGTGGCAAAAAAAGAAAAGTAGATTAATTATCTATATCCTCCTTATTTTTCAGCAAATTTAAGCTATTTTACCGATATATAACAATAAAAATTGCACTATTGCTACTGCGAAATAAAGAAATTGAAATATTTTAGCCAAAATACTTTAATTTTACTGAATACTAAAAAACAACCAATAAAATTAAATTTATATTTATTACATACGTCCGTGTGATTATCGCATTATATTTCTAAAAATAGCTATTTTTGAAAATATAATTCAAGCAATTTAAAA
>CAZKUH010000421.1:0-2803 GCA_964555895.1 uncultured Enterobacterales bacterium | reverse complement strand
AGCGCAGTCGAGGAATCTTGCTCGCGTCCTCAAGATCCTTCGACTACGCTCAGGACAATAAAAAAGGCTACTCATTTCTACGACAATAAAGGAGATGGCTCCTTTATATGACTAGGGGAAATCGTTTGGATGATTAGGGGAAATGGTGGAGATAAAAAACAGTGTGTGCTCAGAATGACAAAGTTCAAAAGGAACTGTTCATCCTGAGCAGGATCGAAGGATTTTGTGAAAAGTATTTAAGGGGATCCATTTCTAGAATTCGTAATGATAGTTTACGCCCACGCGATATTTACCGGTCACATCAAAAGTCGCCAACGTTTTATCTTTCAGATTTAATGAAGTGTCCAGATAAGATTTTTTGAAATAATAGCGAAATCGAATATCAAGCGTGTTAATTTTTTGATGGGTTTTGCTGACTGAATTTCCACCTGGAAAACTTCTGTCGGTATTGTCACGATTTAAATCCATCGAAGAATAACTTACTGCCAGTTCTTGATTTTCATAGTTACTGGCAATCAGGCCTAGATTCACTACTGCCGAGTCGTTATCCCAACTGGCACCCAGTACACGTCCTCGATAACGATAACCCGACTGATATAAACCATGTTCGTAGATAGTGTTATTGGTTCGAATGGATAAAAAGCCGGAAGTTGAAGTATTAGAATACTCAAGATAAAGACGATAACTGCCCCATGATTGAAAAAATGCCTTTGATTCAAATCCATACGCCGTAGAGGCTTTGGAAGGTATTAACTTGATCAACTTGTCTTCACCGATATATTGCATGTAGGCAGAGAAAGGCAAACCCAAAGCAGACATATTCCAGCGTAAATCTATACCTGCTTGTTGATTGCTGGGTTCCTGGCTTCTGGAAAGGTTTCTGCCAACATTATCGTTACCAATCAATAAATTATAAAAAGTTTTAAAACTTTTTGGCCTACCTTTTCCCGCCCAGATTGCCGTTCTGGATAAGCCTATTTCCAAAGAAGGTAAAGGTTTAAAAGTGAAACGTGCGCCCCAAAGACGCGCATTCGGAATGGCTCGATTGGCTTCTAACTGGCCCAAAAAACTTTCAAAAGTCCAGGAGCCAATCCAGCTTAACCATGGCGACTGAAAGGGAGTTGCTCGGTTACGCTGTATGGAAAGCGCGGGCGTTGGCCGGGCGTTATTGGAAAGAATATGCGCACTTTTCCAAGCGGGACCCCACCATCTGTTTACGGCGCCAACAGATAGCGCCCAGTTCCCCCAGATATAGCCGGCATAACTATCATCAAAACGGTATTTCTGGCCATCATAGGGATTGCTCACTTTTGCCGCCGCCAGACGAATAGCCAGTCTGTCACCCACCCAATCCACGGTCGATTTTTGTTGTTTCTTTTCCCGTTGAGAATCGCCAAACTCGGTAAAGATTGCATTCTCATTGGCATAAGAAATATCAATACTACTTTGCGTGGTATTTTTTGTTGCTTGTTCATAGGCTTTTAATACCCGATTAAAAGGTCTTAAAAGCGCTTCAGGGATATGAGCAGGACTATTTTGTTCGAGATCATCACCGATGCTTGCCCACATAATGGGCCACTGGGTCACTGGCGCTTTGATAATATTATTATCCGCCAGAGTCTGAATATCTGATCGTAACCAACGATTATTGGCATCAATAAAAGGCGCTGCCCAAGTAACATTCAGGAAAAATAATAAAGCCAGCAGGCTGATAACAGTTTGGGTTTTCGCTAACGAACGAGCAACTAAACACGCCTTAAAATATAAAGATTTCAATGCCAAAGCCAAACAAACAATGAGATGCCGCTATTGTATTCAAGGGCGTGACAAAAGTCGATAACAACCACCAAGAATTATTATCGACAATGTCACAAAACCAAAAAAATTTATTTGTTGGGTTTTCTAAATTTCAAGGAAAAGCGGTCGGTGTTCCCTGTAACTGTTTTTCTACCCACTTCATAGCGTAATTCATCATCAGGTCGATAATGTAACTTAGAATAATCAACAAACTCAAAACCTGCCGCTTCAATTTCTTTGATAACCAAAACCGGATCGACCCGTCTGCCGTTTTCATTGTTCAATTCCTGCATGTGACGACGCGTATGATCCACTACCGCATAAATTCCGCCGGGTTTAAGTGCAGTAAACACAGCATTGTTCATGTAGGTTCTACCGGCTTTATCGAAATTATGGTAATTTCTAAAAGTGAGGACCATATCTATATTTTTTACGCCAAAACTAAATTTGTCCAGCGTATTAAAACGGGAACCTTCGGGACGGCGAAGAGAAGTGCCGGTTTTTATCACTTTAACCTTTGTAAAACCTTTACCCTGCAACAGGCCATTTTCTACCCGACCCGTTCCTATAGCGACATACAACTTACCCTTTTCCGCCATAACAGGTGCCAGTAATTTGGTGTACCAACCACCACCGGGTAACAATTCTATAATTCTCATGTCGTCTCGAAGCCCAAAAAATTTTAAGGTTTGTATAGGCTTTCGATTTCGGTCTCGTGTTTTTTCTTTAACCGTCCTAATATCAGCTTTTAAAGCGTTTTCAAGTTTTGTTTTTACCGATGAAAAATCGCTTGCGGCGAAAGTAAAACCTGACAACAAAATCAGCACGGTTGATAACCATAACTTTTTCATAAAATATCCTTTGGGTCGTTAATCACACCCATTATCATTCAAGTAGCATCCGCTCATAGGTAGGTACTTAAGGGAAAATACAACACAAAAAGGAGTTGTCATACCGACCGAAGTGGAAGAAACTTCCAGTTGTAACAGTGCTACCGGAGCAAGAT
>CAZKUH010000420.1:0-2803 GCA_964555895.1 uncultured Enterobacterales bacterium | reverse complement strand
TCGAGCGAGGCCTTTCTGATCGGTCAACCGATTCAACGCACTTGATTTACCGGCATTTGAACGACCAGCAAAGGCAACTTCAATGCCGGAGTCATCAGGCAACTGTGATAATTTTGCGGCACTGGTTAAAAATTGAGCCTGGCGGTACTTAAGTGGCATAATTTTCTCAAAGAATTCAAGGCTGCATTATTTTACCTTAACCTAACCTAGTTATCATGCTGTTAGAGAGAAATTTTCAGGTTGGTTTATTTTAAAAAAATAAAATTTGTAAGATTTATGGAGATATAATAAATATAGGGTATAATTCTGAAAACAGCAACAAAATATGCCTGCAAATGGCCTAGATAATAAATTGCTAACAATTGAAGATTCCAAGATGATACAGTCATCATGCCAATACAAAAATTCACTATAATAAACAGGAACTTAATATGAGTAACCGAGCAATAGTTTTAGGTGTTTTTTTCATTTTTTCTTTTCAAACTCAGGTTGTAAATGCAGCTGATGGTGATGGAAAAACTAAAGCCAGCACGTGTTTTGCCTGCCATGGAGAGAATGGTAATGGCAATGCCGCTAATTCACTTTGGCCTAAACTGGCTTCACAAAATCCAAACTATTTGATCAAGCAGATGAAAGACTTCAAACAGGGACCAGCGCGCAAAGATCCGACCATGAATGGAATGATCATGACGCTGGCAGATAAAGATTTTGCTGCTGTGGCAGACTATTTTTCATCTTTGCCTGTGACGCGTACTGTTGTTGAAGACAAGTATTTCGCCACAGGACAAAAACTTTATCGTGCCGGGGATAGCGAGAGAAAAGTAGCAGCGTGCACTGCTTGCCACCGTGCCAAAGGAGAGGGTCTGGCAGCCGCGGGATTCCCTGCATTAGCTGGACAAAATGCGGCTTATATCATCAAACAACTAAACGCCTTTCGCTCAAAAAGCAGAGACAATGACGCAGGTAAGGTGATGCGTAATGTGACAAAAATGATGAGTGATGAGCAAATTGAAGCTGTCGCACATTATGTTGGCGGTTTACACTAAAAGCCGTCTCAAAATTTACTGGAAAACGCCGATAAATCGGCGTTTTTTATACTTAATTTTCCTGGGAAGTTTGTAGATTGCCAGCTTTCTACTAAACTTCTTTTATGCATGTCGATAAAAACCTTTATTTATTACAAAAATACCTCTTAATGAACCAGAGAGGTGCGCAATGAGTTTGCTTAAATTACTGAGTTATAATATTCAGGTGGGCATTGATAGCCATCATTTTGGTCACTATGTAACACGAAGTTGGCGTCATTTTTTACCTAGCAAACAAAGGCAAAACAATCTGCAAGGAGTCTCAAAAATCCTCAAAGACTACGATATTGTAGCTTTGCAGGAAGTTGACGGTGGCAGCTTGCGCAGCGGTTTTATCAACCAGGTGCAATATCTGGGCGATATCGGTAATTTTAATGCCTGGTATCATCAGTGCAATCGTAATCTTGGCAAAATCGCACAACAAAGTAATGGCTTGCTTTCTCGGTTACCAGTGACTTCAATTATCAATCATAGACTGCCGGGACGAATACCCGGCCGTGGCGCAATTGAAGCAATTTTTGGTGTTGGTAGCACGCATCTGGCGGTTTATGTGGTTCATCTATCGCTGGGTAAAAAGGCGCGTGCACAACAGTTGGCCTACATCGCGAAAATAATAAAAAAACACCCGTTTGTGGTCGTTCTGGGTGACATGAATATGTTACCAGAGGAGCTGCAATCATGGACTCAGCAAAATCAAATGCAAATTGCCGGTGTAAACGATTTAATCAGCACTTATCCAAGCTGGCAACCCACCACGCATATTGATCATATATTGGTGAGCCAAAATCTAAAGGTCATACAAACAGAAGTTTTACCTTTTCGGTTTTCTGATCATCTACCGATTGCGGTGACGGTTGAGCTTCCAGATCAACTGGAAAAAATTCTTTATGACCACAAAGAGCTTGAAGCCAACTTAAAGGAAAACCTGATCCATGAGTGATGATAATTATGCTGAAGATCTGGAGAAACTACTTGCAGATAACGATGTGTTACGTAAAAGTTTGGTCAAAGTTAGTTTTACAGCCGTGGGCGTACATAAAAACCTTGATTATGAACTACAAAATTTAAGAAAAATTGTCCGTTCTGATGCCAACATAGACGAAATTAATCAACAAGTTGAAGCCATTGCCAGGGTGTTAATGACGATTGATGACGCGGTGCCGGAAGATAATCTCGAACTCACAACAACGCAAATTTTTCAAGGATTATTAGATCATCTTTCTACAGAATTTCCTGAAATGAAAGACAAGTTTTCCAAGGTTATTAATGTCGGTAGCAACCGGCCATTTTTTAAAACGCTAGTCAGGCTGGCAGAAATATTACCGCAACATCAGCATACAAAACCACAAAACTTTTTTAGTCGCCTTTTTAGTTTTAAGAAGCCGTCTTTAATCAAGGAAACTTTCGCTGCAGACTCGGTTCTACAAATTCAAAGGACCTTATTACATTTTCTGGAGCAATTGACCATTCCAGAAAAATTTTCAGCTCAAATTGGCCATTTTAAAAAGGCGCTTACCGAGTTAGATGCTGTTGGGCAGGTGCCCGATTTAATGAATGCGCTGGCGTCCCTGGTGCTGGATATAAAAAGTGAAGATAAAATACGTTTTGAACTTTTCCTCAATGAGTTAAATCAGCGGCTTGATATTGTTCAGGATTTGCTGCAAACCCATGCGGATGTGCAAGATAAAGACCATAATGCCAATAAAATTATGGACACT
>CAZKUH010000419.1:0-2812 GCA_964555895.1 uncultured Enterobacterales bacterium | reverse complement strand
TGCATCAAGGTAACACAAAACATCTAAACACCCGCGACAAGAACCATGACGACCCACATGCCATAAACTAATTTTACAGGGATCATATAAGATGCAATGTTACCGTACTGATCGACTTCAAACGAACCAAGGATAGTCAAGTCTACATGGCCCCCTCTGATCATGGCAAAGCTTTCCGATGAGGCGAAAAATGATGCGCCGGTAACTGCCGTAACGGTTTGTTTTCCGGCATTAATTAAATCTGCATCTACATTTTCTTCTGTAGGAAAAGCGCCCATTCCTAACAAGCCATTTTCTGATTGAAATAAAACTTCAATGCCTTGTGGAATATAATTGGCAACTAGGGTGGGGATGCCAATGCCCAAATTGACGTAATAGCCGTCTTTTAATTCTCTCGCAATACGTTGTGCGATCTGGTTTCTGTTAAGTGCCACAATGATTGCTCCTTTAATTGGTTGAAATAGTTTTCTGTTCTATTCTTTTTTCAAAAGTACCCTGAATGACTCGGTCCACATAAATACCAGGTGTATGAATATAATTTGCATCCAACTCACCAGGGGCAACAATTTCTTCTACTTCTACCACGGTTATCTTGCCGGCAGTCGCCATGTCTTTGTTAAAATTCATTGCGGTTTCTCTGAAAATTAAATTACCCATGGTGTCGGCTTTCCATGCTTTAATGAGTGCAAAATCCGCAGTTAAACTGTCTTCCAGTACATAATTTTTACCATTGAATTCTCGAGTTTCTTTGCCATTGGCAACAGCTGTGCCATAACCGGTTGCAGTGAAGAAAGCAGGGATGCCTGCACCACCTGCTCGAATTTTTTCAGCAAGTGTTCCTTGTGGTGTTAATATAACTTCCATTTCCCCTGAAAGAAAAAGTTGTTCAAAAAGCGCATTTTCTCCAACATAAGAAGCGATCATGGTTTTGATTTGTCGTTGCTCTAACCAGAGGCCCAGACCAAAACCATCAACACCGGCATTATTCGAAATACAGGTGAGTTGAGTGCTTGCCATATTTTTAACTTGAGCAATTAAGCCCTCGGGGATCCCGCAGAGTCCAAACCCGCCAACCATTACGGTCATACCATTTTCAAGACCTTGTAATGCTGCTTGATAATTGTTAACGACCTTATTAAATCCGGCCATAATATTCTCCCGTGAGGTTAAGCCTTAGCTTTTATTAACAGTGCATTGGCGACTTTAGAAGTCGTATTTTTTGAGATGATATTGTAAATAAATTTATTGGCTAAAAGCAATTTATTAATATCAACTTCTGTTGTTATATTCATGCCGTTTAGCATATAAATCACATCTTCTGTAGCAACGTTACCAGAGGCGCCTTCAGCATAAGGACAACCGCCTAGACCGCCTATAGCAGAGTCTATGGTGCTTATACCATACTCTAAAGCAATTAAAATATTCGCTAATGCCTGGCCATAAGTGTCATGAAAATGCACCGCCAGTTGATTTGTCTCAATATTTTTTAATAATTGTTCTAATAATCTGGCAGTGTCTGCAGGTGTACCCACACCAATAGTGTCACCCAAAGAAATTTCATAACAGCCTAATTGAAGCAGTCTTTTGGCAACATTTTCTACCTTTTTAGTGGCCACTTGTCCTTCATAGGGACAACCAAGAACGCATGAAACATAACCCCTGACTGGCAGGTTGAATTCATTGGCTCGCGCAATGAGCGTTTTAAAACGCAAAAAACTTTCATCAATACTGCAATTGATATTTTTTTGACTAAACGCTTCAGAGGCAGAGGCAAAAACAGCTATCTCCTTCGCACCTGCTTTGATAGCGACTTCGAGACCTTTAAGGTTGGGAGTCAAAACAGGAAAGTGAATGTTGTTATAGCCTTTAAGTGCAGTTAAAACTTGTGTGGCATCCCGGGTTTGAGGTATGCGTTTAGGGTTAACAAAACTAGTCGCCTCGATAGTTTTAAGACCGGATTGAACAAGTAATTCGATCAGTTTAATTTTGTCTTCTGTTGCAATAAAATCCGTTTCATTTTGTAATCCATCTCTCGGTCCTACTTCAACAATTCTAACGGATTTGGGGTAGCTATTCATTGACCTTGGTCCTCGCCAGATGAATTGTTCGCGGTGAATAAAACAAGTTGCGCGCCTTCAGCAACCTGTTCGCCTACCTGATAAAATATATCGTCAATTCTGCCATCAACTGCGGCGACAATGCTGTGTTCCATTTTCATTGCCTCAAGAATCATCAAAGTATCGCCAGCAAGAACCTTGGCATTTTTTTCAACACAAAGCTGAATTACTGTGCCCGGCATTGGTGCCACGAGGTTGTCTTCAGTAATATCTTCACCCTGATGGTGGTCAGATTTTTCCAGGGAAAGTAAATAATGCTCTCCTGCACAAAAGATGCTTATGTCACCTTTGTTGTCAACAATATCCACGTTGAATTTTTTGCCTGATATTTCAACATGCAACAACGCATAATTTTGTTGTTGCGGATTGTCCATTACGCTTAGCTTTCCCTTTAAACAAAGTTGATAGACTACTTTATCATTTTTATGGATCGCAACCTGAAAAGTTTCAATATTTTGGCTTATTTTGATCTGGTAGCGGTTTTTATTGCCTGAAATATTTTCGAATAAAGTGAAAGACATTCCTATGGTTTCATTGGCTCGCCATGAATTGGCTTGATTCCAAGGAGAGTAGGGGTCAGCAGTCGTGGCAGCGTTGGATTTTATGAGTCGCGAATTACGTAGCAATAAAAAAAGTGCGACTAACGCCGGTATTTCTTCAGGGGTTTGTCGCTGTTGATTAAATAGCTGGTGTTT